>JACMNZ010000547.1 GCA_014378285.1 Pseudopedobacter sp. | reverse complement strand
GGTACTCTTGGATTGATGGATGAGGATAAAGTGGATATAACCAATTTGCACCGACAGATTCTCTTTACCGAAAACGATCTGGGGAAATCTAAAGTCGTGGCAGCAAAAGAACGCCTATCGGCGATGAATAGCAACATCATCATTGAAAATTATATAGCAATGCTTACGGTAGAAAACGTCATGAATATTTTTAAAGATTATGACCTGATTATTGATGGGACGGATAATTTTCAAAGTAAATATCTAATTAATGATGCAGCAGTAAAAACGGGAAAACCTTGGGTTTATGCTTCTATTTATAAGCATCAGGGACAGCTATCTGTTTTTAATTATCAAAATGGGCCAACTTATCGTTGTGTTTTCCCAAAAAGTAATAGTCGTAATATCAGTTGCGAAGAAACTGGAGTGCTAGGTGTTTTGCCTGGTATATTGGGGGCCTGGCAAGCTTCCGAAGCCCTAAAAATTATTCTCGAGCTAAATAGTTTGCTTTCGGGCAGATTGAAAATTATAGATTTGATGACGCTAAAAGGGCAGGAAATCAGTTTTAAGCGTAATGAGGAAAAAGTGAGAGCGGTTTTAAATAGCCCTTTGCAAGAGGAACAAAATCTCTGCGAAATTGACAAAAGTAGGTTTTACCTAGATGTTCGTGAAGTTTATGAATTACCAAAGGCTATTGCAAACGATATATTAAGTATCCCATTGAATAAGTTGGCAAATAAATATACTGAAATTCCGAGAGACAGAGAAGTTTACGTGTTTTGCCAATCAGGTATGCGCAGTAAACAAGCTGTCAAGTTACTAAAAAACGAATTTGGATTTGATAACCTTGTAAATGTAGAGGGAGGAATTCAAAAATTAAAAATATGAGCGATAAAAAACTAAAAAAAGTATTTATTCAAGGACCTATCACTCCCGAGAAAATTGCTACATCAATAGCCAATCATCAGTCAAAAACTAATATTGGTGCACACAGTATTTTTTTAGGACAGGTTAGAGCTGATGAGGTTAATGGTAAGACAGTTGCTGCAATAGAATACAGTGCTTACGAAGAAATGGCGGAAAAAGAATTCCATGAAATTAGAGAGAATACTTTTGAAAAATTTAACCTTACCTGCGCTCATATTTATCACAGTATCGGTAAAGTTAACACAGGGGAAATATGCCTTTTTATTTTTACATCATCAGCCCATAGAAAAGAAGCTATAAAGGCTTGCACTTATTTAATAGAAGAAATAAAATCTAAGGTCCCTATTTTTGGTAAGGAACTTTTTGAAGATGAAACTTACCAATGGAAAACGAACCGATAGGTTGGTTGCTAAATACAGAACAGCAAATACTAATTACCAATACATTTAATACCAAATAAAAATAATGGTAGACATTACTCATAAATCTAACACCCTAAGGGAAGCTTCGGCTCAGGCTACGGTGAAAACCGGAAGTATGGAGACCATTGAACTCATCAGAAACAATAAAATTCCAAAGGGAAATATTTTTGAAATGGGAAAAGCAGCAGGTTTGTTGGGCGTAAAAAAGACATCAGAACTTTTGCCAGATTGCCATCCTATACCTATTGAATATACAGGGATTGAATATGAAATAGTTGGACAGGAAATAATTATTAAAGTGACCGTTAAAACCATTTACAAAACTGGTGTGGAGGTTGAGGCTATGCATGGAGCAAGTATAGTGGCGCTCACTATTTACGATATGTTGAAACCTATAGATAAGAATGTAGAAATCAGTACAATTAAGCTTTTGCAGAAAACAGGTGGAAAATCTTCTTTTAAAACAAACATAGAAGGACTTTCAGCTCATATTATCGTATGTTCAGATACCATATCTAAAGGTATTAACGAGGATAAATCAGGAAAAAAAATAGCCGAAAAATTAGAAGGATTCGGCTTACAAACAAAAATAGAAATTATCCCAGATGAAGCTACTGAGATTATAAAAATCATCAAAACAGCTAAAACCGATTTATTGATTTTTACCGGAGGTACGGGTGTTGGTCCACGGGATATTACACCGGATACAATTACGCCATTGTTGGATACAAGGTTAGCAGGTGTGGAAGAACAAATCAGAAGTTATGGGCAACAAAGAATGCCTTATGCCATGCTTTCTCGCTCTGTGGCAGGAATTATTAATAATCGAATAATTTTGGCACTTCCGGGATCTACAAAAGGAGCTATAGAATGTATAGATGCGGTATTTCCGCATTTGTTACATGTATTTCAAGTATTGAAGGGTAACCGACACGACTAATGAAGAAAGAGATTATAGACAATTTTGGACGTAAACATAACTATCTGAGAATTTCTCTCACAGATAGGTGTAACCTACGTTGCTTTTATTGTATGCCCGAAGAGGGCATTGAGCTGACCGAAAATGCCAAAATTATGTCGTTGGAGGAAATCATTAGCATTGCTAAAACCTTTGTTGAGCTTGGCGTTGACACCATAAGGTTGACAGGTGGTGAACCGCTAATAAGAAAAGATTTTGGGTACCTGGTTAAAAAACTAGCAGATCTTGGCGTTACCTTAAAGCTCACCACTAATGGAATTGTCCTTGATAAATACCTTGACCTTTTTAAAGAGGTGGGTTTAAAGAAAATCAATCTTAGTTTAGATACTTTGGATAAAGCCCGTTCGATATTTATCACCAAACGAGATTATTTTGATCGTATTATGCTAAATCTTAAGAAATCCTTGGAATATGGCATGGAAGTAAAACTTAATGTGGTATTGATAAAAGGGGTGAATAATATGGAAATCAATGATTTTATTGAACTTACTAAAAATAAAAACTTAGCGGTAAAATTTATTGAATTTATGCCTTTTAAGGGAAATAAATGGGATTGGAATAAAGGTGTAAGTAAGGAAGATATTTTACAAACCATAGCCTCAAAATTTGGCAAAATAGAGAAGTTGGAAGATGCTAAAAACAGTACTTCCTTAAATTATAAAGTAGAAGGGTTTGAAGGTTCTTTCGGAATTGTAAGTACCATTACCAGTCCGTTTTGCGAGGGCTGCAATCGCATCAGACTTACAGTAGATGGCAAGATGAAAAACTGTCTTTTTGCAATTTCAGAAGCTGATTTGTTAACACCTTTCCGAGAGGGGGCTAATATTGCAAACCTAATTATGGATTCTATTAAAACCAAAAAATACAGCCGTGATGGTATGAATGTGACTATGGATGCCGAACATTATGAAAAGAACAGATCGATGATTTCAATAGGTGGATAATGGTAAGTATAAAAGAAGCATTAGAAATAATTCATGCACAACAACCTGTATTAAATAAAATAGAATTATATGTAGAAGATGCTTTGGGATATTGTCTTGCAGCTGATATTAAAGCACCCTTTGATATTCCGTCGTTTGATAACTCTGCGATGGATGGCTATGCCCTTTGCGGTAACTATCAAACTTACAGTATTGTTGGAGAGGTAGCAGCAGGCAGTAGTATGTTATTTCAGTTAAAGGAACGAGAAACGGTTAGGATCTTTACTGGTGGTAAAGTTCCTGATAACAGTTTTGCCGTGGTTATGCAAGAAAAAACTAGCGTTGAGGACGGTATTCTTTCCATTAATGAGCAGATAAAAGAAGGACAAAATATACGAATTAAAGGTGTTGAGCTAAAAGAAGATCAGCTGGTTTTTATTAAAGGGCATTTGATTGATCCAGCAACTATCGGTCTTTTAGCTTCCTTGGGAATATCAAAAGTAGCGGTTTTTAAAAAACCCATAGTTAGGGTTATTACAACAGGAAATGAACTGGTAGAACTACATGAGGAAAGAAAGTTGGGACAAATTTTTGAATCTAACAGTTATACCCTTCAAGCCGCCCTTCGCTCATTCGGTTTTAATGTTGCAGAAAAAATCAGGGTTGCAGATGATCATGAAGCGACCAAAAGTGCCATTTCAAAAATGTTGAGTAAATCGGATTTAATACTGCTTTCAGGCGGTATTTCTGTAGGCGATTATGATTATGTATATCAAGCGCTAAAGGAAAACGGCGTAGAAGAGTTATATTACAAAGTTTTTCAGAAACCTGGTAAACCTCTTTTTTTTGGTAAAAAAAATAATACCTATGTCTTTGCTTTACCAGGCAATCCCGCATCATCGCTCATTTGCTTTTACATACACGTACTCCCATTTTTACAAAAAATAACCGGAGCTTTAGAAACTGGGCTAACAGAAGTTGAGCTACCGCTATTGGAAGATTTTAACTTCCAATCAGACCGCCCAACATTCCTGAAAGCGGTAGTCAAAGATGGTAAAACAAAAATTCTTGATAAACAGATGTCATCTATGTTGCATTCATTAGCTGTGGGCAACGCTTTGGTTTTTCTAGATAAAGCCGAAACCCTAAAAACTGGCGATTTGGTAAAATGCTTTTTGATCAAATAGAAAATGAATTAATGGCCTTAGAATATTTGCCGATTGTATTTTTTATTATTGCTTTGCTTTATAGTTCCGTAGGTTTTGGTGGAGGTTCAAGTTACCTCGCTATTCTCAGTTTATTTCTCATCGATTTTCACGAAATACGCTCAACTGCACTCATACTCAATATTTGTGTGGTTACAATCGGCACTGTGATTTTTATGCGAAATAGGGTTTTCAACCTAAAGTTGTTTTGGCCTTTTTTGGCAGCTAGTTTACCAATGGCTTATTTAGGTGCTATGATTAAACTTTCTCAACAATCATTTTTTCTCATATTAGGCTTTGCTTTAATCCTATCAGGCCTGTTTCTAATTTTAAGGTTTCTAACTAAAAAAATAGAAACTAAAGAATTTAAAACCTCCAGAAAATTAGTACTGGGGGGCTCGGTTGGTTTTTTATCTGGGATATCAGGTATTGGGGGCGGTATCTTTCTTTCCCCCATTTTAAATCTCCTTGGTTGGGCTAACCCAAGGTTGATTGCTTCACTGGCCTCTGTTTTTATTCTCGTAAATTCCATTTCAGGTCTTATTGGATTAAATATGGCGGGTACTTTCCAACTAAATCACCAATTGATTTGGAAATTAATTATTGCTGTTACTATTGGTGGGGGAGTCGGAACATATTTATCCAGCCAAAAATTTAACCTAAAATTTTTAGGGCTTTTAACTGCAATACTTGTGATTTACGTGGGTTTAAAGCTTGTATTGATGAATGGGTTTGATATTAAGATTTAATATATGGCAAACAAATACCTCCAAAAACAATTTTTTCTTTTAAATAAAAAACTCCTGATTTTGCAAACAGACGTTTTTTATAGAATTATACCGTAATACCAGGCTCAACTTTAGCTTCAATTAATTTTTCAGGTGTGATAGGCAAGTCACGCATTCTTTTACCTGTAGCATTAAATATGGCATTGGCAATTGAAGCAGCAACGCTTGTAATTCCTAATTCACCAATCCCTTTGATCCCCATCTTATTAGCAATTTTATCTTCTTCAGGTAAAAAGACCACATCAATATTAGCCATATCCAGATTCACCGGTACATGATAATCGGCGAAAGAACGAGTGATAAAATTACCGAAGTTAGGCTCTACTCTTGTTTGTTCTGCCATTGCCATTCCAACTCCCATAGTTAAACCGCCTATAATTTGACTGTAAGCAGTTTTGGGATTTAGAATTTTTCCAGCAGCCCCAACATTAACCATCCTTTTAATTCGGTACATTCCTGTATCCTTATCTACCCAAACTTCACAAAAGTTAGCCCCGAATGAAAATACAGAATGGTTTCTAAATGCTTCTGATGGCTCGGCACTTCCTTCAGCCTCAAACCTTTTTAACTTATTCTTTTTCAAAAGGTCAGCTACACTTACTTCTTCGTCTTGTTTAATGTTTTGATTTGCTTTAAGTGTTTTGATGGCCTTTTCGCATGCGGCTCTTGCACCATTACAAAAAGATGCAGCACCCCAAGAACCTCCAGAACCAGGCGTTGCCGGAAAATTAGAATCACCCAATTCTACATTAATTTGTTCTACAGGAATCCTAAGATATTCTGAAGCCGTTTGTGCGATGATGGTATAACTTCCCGTTCCAATATCAGTAGCATCCATCTGAATGGTAGCGTTAACTTCATCTCCATCTAATTCTAAAATCACTTTAGCATTAGTTTTTAGGTAAGGTGATTGTCTGGAAGCTCCACTTACGCCATAACCAATTAACCAATTACCATTTTTATGGGTGCGAGGCTGAATTTTACGCTCCTTCCATCCAAACTTTTCTGCGCCAATTCGTAAACATTCAACAAGTAACCTTGAAGAAAAAGGTTTATTAGTACTAAGGTCAATTTGTGTATCATTTTTAATTCGGAAATCTATGGGATCCATTTTTAATTTCCACGCCATTTCATCCATTGCACACTCCAAAGCGAAACTTCCAGTAGCCTCTCCGGGTGCCCGCATTGCAAAAGGAGCTTGAATATTCATCGGAATCAACCGATGCGTAACCAGGTTGTTAGGAACTTTATAAAGCATTTTTGTTACCATACCACAAGATTCCTGATATTCTAAAGTTGATGAGGTGTGTGAGAGCGTTTCATGGGAAAGTGCAGTAAGAGTTCCATCTTTTTTTGCACCTACCCGCATCTTCTGTTCATTATGTTGCCTCAGTCCAGTATTTGTAAACATTTGAGGTCTGGTCACGGTCATCTGCACTGGTTTTCCGATCATTTTAGCAGCCATAACCGCCAATATTACATGACGTTCAACATTTAATTTAGACCCAAAACCTCCGCCCACAAAAGCAGCAATAACCCTTACATCCTTTTTAGGGATTTGAAAAGTATCAGAAATAGCAATGGTAGCATCTTCTACTATTTGCTGGCTTGCATAAGCCATTACTTTACCATTTTCCCAAGAAGCAATCACTGCATGAAGCTCCATAGGATGATGATGTTCTATTGGAGTATTGTAAGTAACTTCAACTATCTCATCTGCATCAGATAATCCAGCTTTGATATCTCCAAGTGCGTAATCTGATTTTTCATTTGGTTTGTAGGCCTCTGACCTTGATTTATCAAAATTAATGACAGGATTTGGATCTTCTTTATATTTAAATTTGACAAGCCTGGCTGCATATTGTGCCTGCTCAAAAGTTTCGGCCACTACAAGCCCAATATATTCTCCATAATAATGGACTTTGTTACTTTGTAAAACTGGTGCGATAGTAGTGGTAGAAATTGGAGTCATTTCTTTTTCGAATGTTTTTAGTTTTTCAGCATTCTTAAAGGTAATTACCTTTAAAACGCCAGGCAGTTTTTCAGCTTCAGAAGTATCAACAGAAATGATCTCTCCTTTTGCTATTGTACTGTTGATTCCTTGGGCATATACTTTATTCTGCACTGGAAATTCAGAAGCATATTTAGCTATCCCCATAACCTTAAGGTGGCCTTCAACTCTATCAATAGCTGCTCCAGTTCCAGATTTTTTTAATGTCTTCATAATAAATAAGTTTTAATTTTATTAATATGGAACTAAGCTTTTCTTTCGTAAGCTTGTGTAAGCGCTCTAACTATTGCTTTCTTCCCCATTTCAACCTTGTATTTATTATCCTTAAATGGTTTTGCATCTATCATTTCCAGTTCCGCAGCTTCTTCAAAATTCGCTTGACTAGGCTTTTTACCTGAAAGATAAGCTTCAGCTTTGTTAAGTTTCCAAGGCTTGTGAGCTACACTGCCCATTGCCAGCCCAACCTCGGTAATTATCCCTCCGTTCAATTGGAGACCAGCAGCAACCGAAAGCAATGCAAAAGCGTAGCTAGAACGCTCTCTAATTTTCAAATAATAATAATGGTCTGAAAATATTGGCTTAGATAAATGAATTGCTGTAATCAATTCGCCTTGCATAAGATTCGTGTCATTTTCAGGATGATCCCCAGGTAAACGATGAAAATCGGAAAATTCAATTATACGTGATGAACCGTCCGTTTTTTCAACTTCTACACTTGCTCCAATAGCGGCAAGTGCTACACACATATCCGATGGATTAACAGCGATACAACTCTCGCTATATCCAAAAATGGCATGTAGGGCATTCATTCCGTTCTTTGCGCCACATCCAGAACCAGGTTCTCTTTTATTACAGGGCATTGAGATTTCAAAAAAATAAGGGCAACGTGTACGCTGCAATAAATTACCTCCATTGGTTGCCATATTTCTGATTTGAGCTGTTGCTGCAGATAGCATGGCCATAGATAGTAAAGGATAATTTTTGCGAATATCAAGGTGATTAGCTGTTTCTGAATTACTGAGCATCGCACCTAATGTTAAACCACCATTTTTATTGACAGTAATTTTTTTATAATCAAGGTTATTAATATTAATCAATTGATCAGGACGTTCTACATCTTCCTTCATCAAATCTATAAGGTTGGTACCACCACCCAGATAATGTGAGTTTTGGTTAGCTCCTTTTAACGCTTGTTCTTTATTATTTGCATTTGTATACGTGAATGGTCTCATGGTCTATTAATTTTAATCATTAATTTTCAGATTTAAGCATTTTTAGCTTTCTCCATTTGTTCTGACGTAGCAAATTCCCAGGTTGGCATTTCATCATCTCCAGAATGTACCTGTTTAAAAGCCTGTACGATATTGTTGTAAGCTCCACACCGACAAATGTTACCAGACATTCTTTCTCTGATTTCTTCTTCGGAAAGCTTTAGATTTCTTTTTATGGATTTGAAGTTCTCGGTTACATAACTCGCTTCTCCATTCTTCGCTTCTTCTAATAGTGCTACTGAAGAACATATTTGACCAGGTGTACAATAACCACATTGAAATCCATCATGTTTTAAAAATGCCTGTTGCATAGGATGCATTTTGCCATCTTTTGCGAGCCCTTCTATGGTGGTAATTTCTTTGTCTTCACAAGTGGCTGCTAGTGTTAAGCATGATAACTTTCTCTTTCCGTCAATCATTACTGTACAAGCACCGCATTGCCCATGGTCACAGCCTTTTTTTGTCCCGGTAAGTACCAATCGCTCTCTCAACGCATCCAATAAAGTAGTTCTAGAGTCTAAAGTTAATGGCTTCACCATATCGTTTACCCTCAAGTTTACCTTTATTTCATTGAGTAAAACAAGAGTCTTATCAGGTAAATCTTTAATGGCGTTTGCAAATAAATCTGAAGTGAAATAAGTGGAAGCCCAGATACTTATAGTTGCGATAGAAACTCCTTTCAAAAATTTTCTGCGGGACTCTCCATTTAAACCCATTTGGTTGAAGATTTTTTCTTCATCCTCACTTAGATTATCCGACTCAATTTTTTCTTTCCATTTTTCAATTTCTTTCATAATTGATGTTTTTGGGTGGAATGATGTATGCTTCTGGTTAATTTTTACAATTTAAAATGCTTAGAAATGTAAATCTTAAGCTATTGCTGAGTATAATTAAAGAATAATAATCAAATAATGATTTACCACTTAATTAAATAAACAAGAAGATAGTTGAATGGCAATTAAATCACTGATGATATAAATATTCAATTATTTAAAACGGAACAAGAACTGTACCGTTCAATATTTTATTTATGATTATTTCAGTTTTCCATATCGTTACCACTTGCGAAAACTCCTATAATCAATAGGTTAAAATATATCCGCAAGTTGCTTTTTAAATTTCTATAACAAAAAAGTACTTTCCTTAATAATGATGAATGTGAGCACTTTTAAATATTAAGTTTGAATTTCCATTTTTGATATTAAATGGTCAACCCTTAAAAACCCTATTT
>JACMNZ010000116.1 GCA_014378285.1 Pseudopedobacter sp. | reverse complement strand
TTTCCACCCCAAGCGTTAAAACCCCAATCAACAATAACCTTAGGTTGATCTGCATTTTCATTAATTAAGAAAGCAGGACCATGGTCGCGGCACCAAGCATCATTTGTGGCATTAAAATAAAATTCAATTTTTAATAAATCGGCTCCAGCTTTTTCAATATGGTTTAAAGCGAAATCTTTCATTGCTTTATTTCTCACATTAATACGGACCTTTTCAGAAAGTGCTAAATATTTAATAAACTCGGCATATTTTGGATAAATCGAATCAATTTTCCCTGGCCAACTTTCCTCTTTATGTGGCCAAGAAAGCCAAGTGGCTTCATGTTTTGCCCATTCTGGCGGGAAGGAATAACCAGCTTTTAAAAGAGTCGGATGTCCGCTGTCAGTAGTCAGAAGTTTGGATGGTAAGCCTGTATTGTTTGAAATATTCATTGGTTAGATTTTTAATAAAGTCGGCAGTATGGAAGGATTCAACAAGATAATTTTATTCTCTAAGCTATTTATTGAATAGAATTTTTTAGTGCAATCAACATTGCATGAATTTGTTCACATTCATTATATATTTTATCAAAATCTGAAATGGTTATGATTTTTCTTCTCTTACCGAGATGTAAACATCCCACTACCTCGATATTAGAGCGTATTGAATACGTTAAAAACCTTTTAAATTCTGCGTTAGATTGATTGGTGCTTCCTTCGGCAATATTTAAAGAAATGGAATCTCCGGCTCTTCTAATTTGGTCAACTAAAACATATTTTTCATTAGATGGAAAAGTTTTGGTGAGTAAATCAATTTGTTCAGTCAAATCAAGCGATTTCTGCCAAACTTTAAGATTTTCAAATTTAAAAGCCATTTTTAATACATTTTGTGTTTTAAATTAAAATAAAATTATAAAATTTTATCATTTGATAAGTCACCACCCAAACTGCCGACTGCGGACTAAAAACTTCCGACTCCCTAATCTTCATCAATATATCGCTTTACGATCGGCTCATAAGAATCAATTCTTCTATCTCTTAAAAATGGCCAATGTATTCTGTAGCTGTCAGATTTGGCTAAATCAACTTCTTGTACATGCACTTCTTCGTTATCTACAGATCCTTTGTAAAGCAATCTCCCGAAAGGATTGGAAATAAAAGAACCACCCCAAAACTGAACTCCAGCTTCTTCCCCTACTCTATTTACACCAACTACATGTACCCCGTTTGCAATAGCGTGAGAATTCTGAATGGTTTGCCAAGCGTTGTGTTGTTCTTCGTTTGTCGGTAAATCTTGCGCTGTTGACCAACCAATTGCAGTTGGGTAAAATAAAATCTCTGCACCCATTAAAGAAGTAATTCTAGCAGCTTCTGGATACCACTGATCCCAACAAATCAATACTCCAATCGTGGCAAACTTTGTTTTGAAGACTTTATAGCCTAAATCACCCGGAGTAAAATAGAATTTTTCGTAAAAACCAGGGTCATCTGGAATATGCATTTTTCTGTATTTACCTAAATAAGCACCATCGGCGTGTAAAACAGCTGTTGTATTATGATAAATACCTTGTGCTCTTTTTTCAAATAATGATGCGATAATTACCACACCTAAATCGCCAGCTAACTTTTGTAAAACATCAGTTGAAGGACCGGGAATTGCCTCCGCTAAATCGAAATTATCATAATCCTCTACATCGCAAAAATATAAAGAGGTAAACAATTCTTGAAGACAAACTATTTGGGCGCCTTTTGCTGCCGCTTCTTTAATTTTAGTTACTGCTTTATCTAAGTTTTCTTGCTTATTAGCGGTACAGGTCATTTGAACCAAACCTAACTTCACATTCTTGCTCTTCATATTGATTGTTGATTTGCTGCAAAAATAAGAATTTGATATGGAAATAACAGCTTTAGGTTATTTGTGAATCTTGTATTACAAACTATGCAACGTCAACTTTCTTTTTAGTAAAATAATAAACAGGAAGACCCAAAAGAACAATTGCTAATCCCCAACCACATGTTCCTGGCTTATAAATCAATAAATCCACACAAATAGCTGTTGCTATTATAATGTAAAGTGCAGGCAATACGGGATATCCAAAAGCTTTATAAGGGCGTTCCCATTCTGGTCTTTTCTTTCTCAAAACAAATAAACCAATTATGGTTATGATATAAAAAAGCAGTGAAGAAAATGTACAATAATCTAAAAGCTGGCCATAAGAGCCAGAAAGACATAAAACCGACGACCAAATGGCTTGCAAAATCAATGCAAATCCAGGTACGTCTTTTTTATTCAATGTGGCCGCTCTCTTAAAAAAAACACCATCTTTAGCCATTGCATAATATAATCTCGCCCCAGATAAAATTAAACCGTTATTACAACCAAATGTTGAAACCATGATTAACAACGCCATTATAGTCACGGCCGAACCTCCAAAAATTATGGATGCTGCAGCTGTACCCACACGGTCTTGAGAAGCAAAAGAGATACCTCTACCGATAGCAGTTGTGGCTTCTGGTGAGCCATACATCGGTAACAACATGATGTATGCAACATTTGCTAAAATATAAAGAATGGTAACTGTTAGCGTTCCAAAAAACAAACTTAAAGGAATATTTCTTTGAGGATTTTTCACTTCCCCTGCTGTATAAGTAATGTTATTCCATGAGTCGGAACTAAATAAAGAACCAATCATAGAGGCTCCAATGGCTCCCCATAATACAACACCACTTAACAATTCTTTAGTTATGGTACCATCATCATTTTTTTTGATGGCAAAAGTTGTCCAAAAATTAGAAAGATTAATTTTAAATGCTTCACTATTTAATCCAAAATAAATACCCAAAACAATTAGTCCTACTAATGAAAGTAGTTTGGCTAATGTAAAACTAGTCTGCACCAGTTTGGCACTTTTAATTCCTTGAAGATTTAAGATTGTTAAGAATGAAATCAGCAATAGCGCTAAAAATTGTGTAGCATTAAAATTAAAGCTTCCTAAAGAAAACAGAATATGCTGTTCATCAAAAAACGGAATTAATTCTGCTGTATATTTTGCAAATGCAATGGCGACAGCCGCTATGACACCAGTTTGTATCACGGTAAAGACGGTCCAGCCAAATAAGAAGCCAATCATTGGGTTAAATGCTTCTTTTAAATAAACATATTGCCCGCCAGCTTTTGGCATCATGCCCGCTAGCTCTCCATAACTTAAAGCCGCAATTAAAGTGATAACCCCTGTAAGTAACCAAATCAATAATATCACCCCTGGAGAGCCAACAGTCCTTGCCATTTCAGAACTTACTAAAAATATTCCGGAGCCAATCATAGATCCTGCAACTATCATAGTAGAATCAAGGAGACCCAACTCCCTTTTCATTTGGTTATGTATTATTTTTTCCATTTATAATTTAGTTGTATAAATACTTAAATATATGATTTACTGAATTTTATAAATTATATTTCACAATATTGGAGGTAAATATGAATAAAACATTTATTATTTAATCGGATTTTAATGAATCTATAAAAATAAATGTTTGGAAATACCAATTACCCTGCTAATTTTGGAAAATCTGATAAAACCAGATTTACCTAAATTATTGCTTTTTACTTTATTATTTATATGGATTTTTTACAAACTAATTTAATTTATTTTATCCCTTTTT
>JACMNZ010000546.1 GCA_014378285.1 Pseudopedobacter sp. | reverse complement strand
TATATCGGCATAAGCCTGATAACTGGTATTATACCCTACGAATTCACCTTTCATTACTTTTTTAACCGCCATTATCTGGCTTTTCCAACTGATTAAACGTTTCAAAGTCTGGTCCGTTTCTCGACTATGACCATTAAAGCGGATTAGGGTTTCTTCGTTTGGCCAAAAACCATATTGCATAATACCTATCCTTACTAAATTACCAACGGTTTCAGGATAATTTATCATCGCAGCTGAACAAGCGCTATGTATATATTTAGCCTTAAGATCCGCATTTGCAAGCATTATTTTAGCTTCTTCAAAATGTTGAATTTGCTGTTGAACTCTAAAATCGTTCACCAAACTTTCTGCTCCAGCGTAATGGGTACAAAAGCCAATTAGATCAATATGTTTATCGTTTTCTTTAATAATTTTAAACACTTCCTGCAGCTGTTCTAATAAAAAGCCTGTTCTGTTCATGCCTGTTTCTACCTCGATATGAATTTTAGCTTTTTTATTAGATGCTTTAGCAAAATCAATAGCCTGTCTTAACCTTTCTAAATCGAACACGAAGATTTCTATTCCGTTTTCAATTGACCATTGCAAAGCTTGATTATCGGTATTACCCATAATCATTACATCCACCTGATCAGAAATTTGCGCTCTAATTCGGTAGGCTTCATCAGTAGAATATACCGCAAAATAATCAACACCAACATCTATTGCCATTTTTACAAATGTTAAGATCCCGTGACCATAAGCATTCCCTTTCACAACACTGCAAAAGCGAACGCCAGGTCCACATTGATTTTTAATAAATTCAATGTTGTTTCTATACGCCTCTTGATTAATTTCTATACTAGAAGTCTCAAACATGATTTAATCTTTGTTGGATGATTTCTTTAAAAATTTTAACTCCACAAGGGATTAATTCGTCAGGAAAATCATAATCAGGATGATGTAAAGCTGGTTGATTTAATCCCGAACCTAAGCCAAACAAACAACCTTTAAATTTTTGAGTAAAATAACCAAAATCTTCTCCCCATTTAAATGGAAATTCTTTCTCTGTTAGTTTTAAATTAAGCTTTTGAGCTGATTTTCTTACTACATCTACACTTTGTTTATCGTTTTCATTTGCATAAAAAGATTGTAAAAACTCATAATCCAGCTCTAGCTGATACTTAAGTGCAATATTCTTAACAGTTGTAATCAACTGCTTTTCTAAATCTTTTAATTGTTGATTTGTCCAGCAACGATAGGTAAAATGGATCTCGGCATCACCAGCCGAAACGCCATAAGCCTTTTCTCCAATATTGACATGAATTGGGGTGATTAGTCCAAAATTGTCCTCTTTTGGCTGATTACGACTTAATTCAGTAGTTTTTTGCAAAATATCAGCTACGGCTAAAGCAGGATTAATCCCATTTTCTGGTTCTGCTGCGTGAGCTGTTTTACCTTTCAGTTTGATGATGATACTTTTAACAGCTGCTGTAAAAGCTTGATTTTTAACAACAATACTTCCAAATTCTTCACCAGGAAGGTTATGCAG
>JACMNZ010000115.1 GCA_014378285.1 Pseudopedobacter sp. | reverse complement strand
GTAAGTCGTGTAACATATAATTATAAAGAAAGATACCAAGCCGAATTTAACATGGGTTACAACGGTACCGAAAACTTTGCGGAAGGCAGTCGCTTTGGTTTTTTTCCTGCTTATTCTGCAGGTTGGGTGCCAACTAGTGAAACTTTCTTTCCTAAAAATAATTACATCACTTTCTTAAAGATCAGAGCTTCTTATGGCGAGGTTGGTAATGATCAGTTTAATGGTAATAGATATATATTTTTACCTAGCCAATTTAGCCAAAACCAAGGAGGTTACTATTTAGGAACTTCAAACGGTACAGATCATTTACCTAGATATAATACAACAAGAGAGGGTCGTTTAGGGAATCCCTTGGTTACTTGGGAACGTTCAATAAAATCTGATATTGGTGCCGAAGCTCGTTTTTTTAAAGATAAATTATCCTTAGTGGTAGATTTTTATCAAGAAAAAAGAGATAATATTCTTTCTAATTTAGGTATTATCCCTGCAAGTTTTGGAGTGTCGGGTGGTAATATTCCCGCGGTAAATATTGGGGCTACAGAAAACAAAGGTTATGAGGTTTCATTAGGTTGGAGAAGTAATGTGGGCGAATTTAATTATGGGATTAATGGTGCCTTAAGTTACGCTAAAAATAAAGTTATTTTTAGATCAGAAGCTCCAAATCCTAATGCATGGCAAAATTTAACTGGTGCGCCAATAGGGCAGTATTTTGGATTGGTTAGTGATGGCTTTTTTAACACACCAGAAGAATTGGCTAACAGACCTTATAATAGTTTCAATAGTAATAGAAACACATTAGGTGATATTCGTTATAAAGATTTAAATGGCGATAACATTATCGATCAGAAAGATCAAACTAGTATTGGCTATTCAAATCTTCCACAATTTGCTTACAATTCTCGCCTTAATTTATCTTATAAAGGTCTTGATGCAAGCGTATTGTTAAACGGAACAGCAAATGGCTCATTTTACTTACCGCAAAATATGGTAGGTATATTTTATAAAGACTACGGTAATCTGTACCAATGGCAAGTAGACGGTGCTTGGACTCCTGAAAGAGTGGCTAATGGCGAAAAAATCACCTATCCACGTATGGAGATCAATACAAATACTGCAAATTCAAATTTTGTGAAAAGTGATTTCTGGTTACGTTCTTCTGATTTTATTAAAATTAAAAACATAGAAGTAGGTTATACCTTAAAAGACCTTAGCGTTTTACGCTCGCTTAAAATTAGCTCGTTACGTATTTATGCTAACGGAAATAATCTTTTTACACTTAAAAGCGATTTAAGAGAATTTGGCCTTGATCCAGAAACTGCTGATAATAATAATGGTGGTTACGGTAATAATCAGGGTTATTTCTTCCCAATTACAAGGGTATATAATTTTGGATTAAACGTTCAGTTTTAAATAATTAATAATATGAAAAAGACAATATATTTTTTAGCACTTAGTTTTGCTTCGCTGTTGTTTTACGCTTGTCAAAAAGACTTTTTGCAAGTGCCCGACACTACAGGTACAGTTGATGTAAGTAAAGTTTTTTCTACTAAATTTAATGCAGAAGCTGCCCTTTTTGACGGTTACCAAAGGACTTTAGGATATGGTAACCCAAATGGAGGCTATAACATTGAATACTCAACAATAGGTAGCATAGCCGGCGAAAGAGGTAGAGGATGGCCTTGGCATCCTACTTATCAAATTGCAAACGGAGGGATTACCTCTAACCAAACCATATTTAATTACGGTAATATTTATACAATTGC
>JACMNZ010000114.1 GCA_014378285.1 Pseudopedobacter sp. | reverse complement strand
TTTTAGACATTGGGAAAAGCACTATCTATAAAATGATAAAAGAAGGAGAGATTTTAATTTAAGCTTTTCGTATTATGGAATTAAAATCCATTATTTGGAATCATAGGATCATAAAAAAAATTTAATTTATTGAAAATCAATCATTTATTTAATGAAATTAATTTGGTATAAAATTGGCCGAAGTTATTGTTAAAGAAATTAAGATGAAAGCAACGCTCTACAAATATGCTGTAAATCAATGGGTATCTCAAGCCGGAGAAAAAATAACTGACACTGATAAATGCCAATTGGTAATTTGTTTTGGAGGGAAAGGGGTTTTTCATCAAATAGATGTATATCCACAATTAAAATCAATTTTTAAAAATGCTGAGGTCACTTTATGCAGTACAGCAGGTGAAATCTATCAGGAAACAGTTTTAGAACAGTCCTTGGTTGCTGTTGCTTTGCAGTTTGATAAAAGTAGCATTGCTACATCTTCTGTAAACATAAAAGATTATCAAAATAGTTATGATGCCGGTATTTATCTGGTAAATAAATTAGCCAAAAAGGATTTGGCTTATATCATGGTTTTTTCTGATGGTAGCTTAGTAAACGGAAGTGAACTTACTAAAGGTTTAAATACAGCTGCGGGTGATATTTTGGTTACTGGCGGTTTAGCTGGTGATGATGCAAACTTTAAATCTACTTTGGTTGGTTTAAATGAATCTCCAACAGAAGGAAATATAATTGCAGTGGGCTTTTACGGCAATCAATTAATTGTAAAGCATGGTTCGCAAGGGGGTTGGGATATGTTTGGCTTGGAAAGAACGATTACGAAATCTGAAGGAAATGTTTTATATGAAGTCAATAACGAAAGTGCATTAGATTTATATAAGAAATATTTGGGACCCGATGTTGAAAATTTACCTGCATCAGCTTTATTATTTCCCTTAGCCATTACCATTCCAGGTCTTTCTGAACCAATTGTGAGAACTATTCTGTCTATAGATGAAAAAAATAAATCTATGACCTTTGCAGGTGATATTCCAGAAGGTGCTAAAGTAAGATTGATGAAAGCCAACTTTGATAAGATAATTGATGCTTCTTTTAAAGCAGCGGAAAAGAACTTAATAGAAGATCATAAGCCAGATTTTGCTTTGCTAATTAGTTGTGTAGGTCGTAAATTAATTCTGGGTCCACGCACTGAGGAAGAGGTAGAGGCTGTTGCTGATGTTTTTTCTAACCACACACCACTTTTGGGTTTTTATTCTTACGGAGAAATTTCTCCTTTTAATGATGCTGTTAAATGCCAGTTACATAACCAAACCATGACCATCACTTCATTCTATGAATTACCATAAATTACTTGCCCGTCAAATTAAAAAATATCTTCCAGCAGAAATCGCTGAAAATCCTGATGTAAAAAAGTTCCTAAGCGTAATAGACGATTCTTATGACTCATTACAAAGGGATAAATTATTGGTAGAGCGGGCATTTAGTATTAGTGAAGAAGAATATACTCAATTGAACAATAAACTATTTCATGAAGTAGAGGTAAAAAGGAAATCTATAGAAAAACTAAAAAACACTTTAGGTGAAATTGGGGGAGTTCATCAAAAAGATAAGGATGACTTATTGTCTATCGCTGATTATTTGAATAAACAAATCTTACAAAGAAAAAGTGCCGAAAAGGTATTTACTTCTTTAGTAAATAATTCCTTGAGTGGGATTTTATTAGAGGATGAAAACCGCAAAATAGTTTTTACCAATCAACTATTTTGTGATTTATTTCAAATTCCTGTATCACCTGAATCCTTAATTGGTGCTGATTGTAGCGAAAGTGCTGAACAGTCTAAGCATTTGTTTAAAGACTCTGAAAAATTTGTGGCAGATATTAATGTGATTTTAAAAACTCAAACTTTTATTTCTGACAATTTAATACTGGCCGATGAAAGAGTATTAAGGCGGGAATATATTCCAATTTTTATTGATGAGATATATAAAGGCCATTTGTGGAGTTATACCGATATCACAGAGAAGAAAAAAGCTCAGGAAGCTTTACAGGAAAGCGAATTAAAAAATCGCTTAATCATGAATGCAGCTTTAGATGCTATTATCACTATTGATTATAAAGGGTTAATTACTTTTTGGAATCCACAAGCTGAAAAAATTTTTGGATGGAAAGAAAAAGAGGTTTTGGGTAAGCGATTAACGGATAACATAATTCCTCCATATCACAAAAACGGTCACGATAATGGGATGGAAGGTTACCGTCAAACGGGTAAAGGCCCTGCTTTAAATAAAATTCTTGAGATGCCTGCTGTTAATAAAGAAGGAAAGGAATTTCCAATTGAACTTTCTATTATCCCAGTAAAACAAGGAGATACAGAATTTTTCTGCTCTTTTATCCGCGATATTTCAGATAGGAAAAGGAATGAAGAAGCCTTAAAATCCAGTCAGGAGCTATGGAAATTCGCTTTAGAAGGCGCAGGTGATGTGGTTTGGGAATATAATTTCCAAACCAAGGAAGTATTTTTTTCTAAGCAATATAAAAGTATGCTGGGTTACAAGGATAACGAGTTTAGTAATTATCCAGATGAATGGTTAAATCGAATCCACCCAGATGATCTCCAACTAATATCATTAACAGACCAGGAGTATTTTTCAGGAGCT
>JACMNZ010000009.1 GCA_014378285.1 Pseudopedobacter sp. | reverse complement strand
CGCACCATGCTCATGAAAATCTACAATGGTCATTAGTTTGTTTTTAAGCGATTCTTTGATGATCCAATCTAACGTTGTAAAAAATTTAGGGTTAATGGTATAGGCTGAATCTTTCATAGAAAATCGGAAAGGGCTGATTTTTATTCTTACATTATCAAAACCAGCTTCTTTTATCAATTTAAAATGCTTTGTTTGCATTCTGGCTTTAGAAAAATCATCCCAAATAGGGTCATAGCCTATAATATTTAAACCCTTACCCATTTTGGCATTCTGCTTAAAAGCGTAATTTTTGTCTTTTGGGTTTTGAGCAAAAACAACACCGCTGACTAAAATGAAAACTAGACTTAGAAAAGTGAAAAAATTTATTCTTTTGTTCATACAATTATTTTTCTATTGATAAACTTTTTCGATCGCCATTTGCATTTTACTTAGTATTTGCGGTACCAAAGCAAACGGATCATAAGGTTTGCCACGTACTAATAATGTTTCTAAAGGTAAAAAGCCTTTGTATTCGCTATCTTTTATGATTTTAATCAGTTTTACATAATCCGTTTGGTTAGGACTTCCTATTTCATTAGGACTTTCTTTAATTTGCCAGTTTACTACATAAGGTATTACTTCAGCAATATCTTTATAAGGATCAGCTGTTCTAAAGTTGCCGGTATCAATAATTAAACCCGCCCATTTAGATTTTACACCATTAATCACATATTTACATTGTTCTGCTGTTTGTAGCATGTCACCATGGTTTTGAATACCGATTTTAACCCCGTATTTCTCACCATAAGCAGCACATTCTTTGTAACTTTCAATCATCCAATTTGCAACTTCTTTCCATTTATTTTCATAACCTTTTGGTATTTCACCAGAGAATAAACGAACTACAGGAATTCCCATTTTATGCGCTGCAACAATCCAATTTTTAGCTAACTCGACTCCTGCCGCTCTTATTTTAGGATCTGGTGAGGCAAAATCATTTCTGATTCCTGTACCAGTCAAAGTGATTTTTAACTCGGCTGCTCTGTCTTTAAACTTTTTAAGATATTCATCTGAAAGAACCTCTGGGTAGGTTGGAAAAAAATAAGCTGTAGGATCAAGTCCTTTTATATTGTTGGCTTTGCACCAATCTAATAGGTTAAATAGAGAATATAGTTGTTGTTTATCTCGTGAGTCCCTAGCCATCAATAAATCGCTGAAAGAATAGTCATTTATAGACGGAATTAAAGGATATGTTTTTTTTTGCGCCAAAGCTGATGTAGAAAGAAAAGCAATTGCAAATAAGCCGATAGCAAATCTTTTAACAATTACATTTAATCTGTTTTTTAAATGATTCATATTTAAATGATTTTTAGGTTATAATTAAAAATTTCCGTTACTCACAAAGGCTATTTTTTTACTGTCAGGAGACCAACTTGGAACGTTCATGGTTCCTTGCCCGCCATATAAGTAAGAAATCACTTTAGGTTGTCCTCCTTCAATCGGCATTAGCCTGATATATACTCTTTCATAAAATGGATGTTTATCCGCCGGTACATCTTTAGAAAAAGAAATAAAGACTAACCATTTTCCATCTGGCGAAACATGCGGAAACCAATCATTAAAATCATCAAACGTAAGTTGCGTTTGGTTTTTTCCGTCAGAATCCATTTTCCAAACTTGCATTGTACCAGTTCTGGTAGAACAGAAGTAAATTGTTTTTCCATCTGGAGAATATTCAGAACCATCGTCTAAACCTTTAGATTTTGTCAATTGAGTTTCTTTACCTCCGTCTTTAGAGATTTTATAGATATCAAAATCCCCATTACGTTCTGCGGTGTAGATTAAAGACAAATTATCTGGCGACCAGCCATGAAAATAAGAAGGACTTTTAGCTGTGATTCTTTTTGGTACTCCGCCCGCAACTGGTAGCGTGTAAACTACCGATTGTCCATTATCTTCCGTGTGGTTACTAATTCCAATTTGCTTACCGTCAAAAGAAAGTACATGATCGTTATTATTTTTTATGGCAAAATCAGTATTTATTACTTTAGCAGTTCTACTGTTGATATCGAAATTATATAATATGCCTTCTTGATTATAGATTAATGAATTTCCGTCTGGTGTCCAGTTTGGTGCTTGAAATGATCCCTTATAATTTGATACAACTTCCCTGTGGCCAGTCTTAATATCCATAATCTCCAAGGCACTACCTAAATAATCTTTGTATTGAATTAAGTTTGCCGGCGCAGGATTAAAAATTCTTGTGTTGCTAAATTCTGCTTCTTCAGAAAATTTATTGGTATGAGGGCAAACAAATAAACCTGCAACAACATTTTCGCCTAAGTAGATATCATTCAAAACCTCTGTTTGATAAATTTCACCAAAATGTGCTACAGACATGGTATAAGTATTACCTTTTTTTTCTAATTGTAAAACATCAGGACTTTTTATAGTCATTTTTGTTTCTTTCATTATTGCACCATTTGCAGTTCTGTATTGGAAAGAGGTTAAACCATCGCCGTGTACGGTACAAACAACTGTTGCTGAGTTTGGAGCTGTAGAGCTTCTAATCATTAAGCCCGCTTTACGATGAGGTTCGTGTCCATCTCCGATAAATTTAACTTGTGTTTGAAGGATAAAATCACCATTCATTTTTTTGCTTAAAAAAGAAAGACTGTCTTGGGCAAACCAAATGTTAGAACCCGTTCCGGTAATCCGATAGGTTTGCGTTGGCTCGTTATAGCTTGCAGAACCACTCATTTTTGGTTTACCGATGTCTAAAAACTGGTCGAAAGAACCTACTTTAGTATTTGGAACTTGGGCTTGCGTAAAAATTGGAACAAATAAGCTTAAGAATAACAATTTCGATTTCATATTATTTAGGATAAAATTTGATTGATTTCTTTCAATTCTGTTTCAGAAAAGCGGCAATTTTCTAAACATTTAATAGAATCTAGAACTTGTGATGATTTACTTGCGCCTAGCAACACAGAAGTGATTCTAGGATCTTTCAATATCCATGATAAAGCCATTTGTGCTAAATTTTGATTCCTTTCTTTTGCTATCGTATTTAACTGGCGAGCTTTCTCTATTTTTTCATCTGAAATTTCACCTTCTTCTATCGCTCCGTTTCCTCTATGGCTGGCCGCTCTAGAGTTTTCAGGAATTCCGTGGAGATATTTATTGGTTAATAACCCTTGCGCAAGCGGAGAGAAAGGGATACAACCTACTCCATTTTCTTCTAAAACATCCAATAATCCATCTTCAACCCAACGGTCAAACATAGAATATTTTGGTTGATGAATAAGACATGGAGTTCCTAACTTTTTTAATATTTCAAAAGCTTGTGCAGCTTCAGCGGGTTCATAACTTGAAATTCCTATATATAGCGCTTTACCTTGGCGAACCATTAAATCTAAAGTGCCCATGGTTTCTTCTAAAGGTGTTTGAGGATCTGGACGGTGATGATAAAAAATATCTACATAATCTAATCCCATTCTTTTTAAACTTTGGTCTAAACTAGCAACTAAATATTTTTTAGATCCCCAATCGCCGTAAGGTCCTTCCCACATTCCCCAGCCAGCTTTTGTAGAAATGATTAATTCATCCCGGTAGGGAAGAAAATCTTGTTTAAAAATTCTCCCAAAATTTGATTCTGCAGAACCTGCCGGCGGACCATAATTATTGGCTAAATCGAAATGGGTAATGCCATTGTTAAAAGCTACCTGTAAAATATCACGGGCGTTTTCGTAATTGTCAATATCACCGAAGTTGTGCCAAAGGCCCACTGATAAAGCAGGGAGTAATAATCCGCTTTTTCCACAGCGGTTGTAAATCATTTTATTGTATCTATCTTCTGAAGGAATGTATGTCATGTTTAAAATCTTTTATTTTTTTATAAATTACTTTTTACCTTTTGCTGCCCAGTAAATACCTGCATAAATATGGTCTAAAAAGGCATTGTTAGTGTAATCTGTAGGTTGATGACCTAAAGCGGTATAAAAAGATCTACCGCCATCATAATCATGATACCATGCTATCGGATGAAAATTCCCCATACCTACACCTTTTAAATTTCTATCGGGCCATTCTGCATTGGGGTTATAGCTAGATTCATCAACCGCTAGGATATAATTAAGACCTTTTGTAGTCTCTGCATCAAACTCATACCATTCATCCGTCCATAATTGCCCATCCGTAAAACCTTCTAGACCAGTAAATTTATTATTAGTAAGCCTTAATTTTGCGGTTTGGATAACTGGATGAATATGAAACATCCTACCAACTAATTTTGTGTACCAAGGCCACTCGTATTCTGTGTCAGATGCGCTATGAATACCAACAAATCCTTTGCCAGATTGTATAAATTTTTCTATCGCCCTCTGCTCTTTATCGTTAAAAATATCTCCGGTTGTATTGAGGAATATAATTACTTGAAAATTTTGGAGATACTTTTCGGTAATTGGAACTCCATCTTGGTTCCAAGTAACATTAAAGAAGTTTTTTTCGCCTAAAGCTTTAATTGCTGTAACGCCGTCGTTTATAGATTCATGGTGCCATCCAGCGGTTTTAGTCACCAATAAAGCGTTAAATTGTTTTTTGGCTTGCGCCGATGATTGCATACTTAATAGGCAAATCAGCAATGTGAAATAGCAGTTAAATTTTCTACATATCATTTTTTAGGGTTTATTGATATAATTTATTTAGTGGTGTAAACAAGTTTCTTTTTCTGATTACCAATAGTGATGTTAAAATCTCCAGGTTCAGTTATCCATTTTAAATCTTTGTTTATAAAAGCTAAATCTTTAGCTGATAATTTAAAAACCACCTCTTTTGATTCGCCAGGTAATAAATATATTTTAGTGAAATCTCTCAATCTTTTTACCGATGGAGTAATAGAAGCAATTAAATCTGAACTATACATTTCTACGCTCTCTTTGCCAGCTATTTTACCAGAGTTTGTTACCGTTACTTTTACATCTATTGTTCCATTTGCTTCTAATGTAGCCGATGAAAAAGTAATGGGGCTGTAGTTAAATGTGGTGTAACTTAAACCAAAGCCAAAAGCAAATTGTGGGTTAAACTCTTCTGAATAAATCTGAGGGCTTGCACTCTCAAAAACTTCATCAAGATATTTATGATCATAAGTCACTAACGAATTCGGATTTCTTGGATAGGTAATAGGTAATTTGCCAGACGGATTAAAATCGCCAAATAAAACATCTGCAATGGCATTTGCACCTTGTTCACCTGGCCAATAAGCCAAAATAATTCCACTTAATAAAGGCTCAATTTTTCTAATGATTCTTGGTCTTCCTTCAGTAAAAACGGCAATAATTGGTTTATTTAATTTACTTAACTCTACAACTAACTTCAATTGGTTTTCTGGTAATTCTAAGTCTTCAATATTTCCAGGAGTTTCTGCATATGCATCTTCTCCTAAACAAACTACAATT
>JACMNZ010000113.1 GCA_014378285.1 Pseudopedobacter sp. | reverse complement strand
TTAAATTGGGGTAAACTTTGGGAATGGACAGAAAGTGCTTATTTGCCTTATCCAGGATTTTCAAAAGCTCCAGGAGCAATTGGAGAGTATAACGGAAAGTTTATGGTAAATCAAAAAGTATTAAGAGGAGCCTCTGTTGCCACCTCCCCGGATCATAAAAGAATAACTTATCGTAATTTTTTCCATCCCAATTTACGTTGGCATTATAATGGATTACGACTTGCAAAATAAAACCTATGAATAAGTTTTTACAAGAGGTTTTGGAAGGCCTAAATGCCGAACCAAAGCATTTACACTCTAAATATTTTTACGATGAAGCTGGAGATAAACTGTTTCAAAAGATTATGGCGAGTGAAGAATATTACCCTACTGATTGCGAGATGGAAATATTTAAAAACCAAACCGCAGAATTAGCGCAAACCTTAAAAAACGGATTTGATTGTTTCGATTTGGTAGAATTGGGCGCTGGAGATGCTACAAAATCTTCTCACTTGTTAAGAAAATTAGTGGCTGATAAAGTAGATTTCAATTACTTTCCAATTGACATCTCTACCAATACCATTAAAAACTTAGAAGAAAATTTACCTAAGGAAATTGAAGGTTTAAAAGTTCAAGGTTTTAATGGTGAGTATTTTGAGATGTTAGAAAAAACCCGTCAGTTTTCTAAAAGAAGAAAAGTTGTACTTTTTTTAGGCTCAAATATTGGAAATATGCCAGTTTCAGAAGCTTGGGAATTTGCCGAAACGTTACGTAAAAGTTTAAGCAAAACAGATTTGGTTTTAGTGGGTATAGATTTAAAAAAAAATCCAAGAGTGGTAAGGGCAGCCTATAATGATGCAGAAGGTTACACCAGAGAGTTTAATCTAAACTTGCTTCGCAGAATGAATAAAGAGCTTGAGGCTAATTTTAATATTAATGATTTTGAACATTATCCATCTTATGATCCATTAAATGGAGCTTGTAAAAGCTATTTAATTAGCCTTAAAAAACAAACTGTGAGAATTGGCGAAGCCGATTTTATTGAATTTGAAGAAAACGAACCTATTTTTATGGAAATTTCTCAAAAATACAGCGTTTCAGAAACTGATGAAATGGCTACAAAAGCTGGATTTAAACCGGTTAAACATTTTTTTGATAGTAAAAATTGGTTTTTAGATACAGTTTGGGAATGTGGTTAAGAAAGTAATTAATTCATTAAAATTTAACACTAAGAGAATAAGCAAGCTTTACATTTGAGTCATTATTCCTTTGTACAGAATAATCATACAAAATAGTTTAGGTTTAGTTAAGTGAGTGAGACGTTGTGATAACGGCTCACTTTTTTTTATAAATCATCTTCTAAATCTTTATCCACCTTACGCTTTATTAAAATTTTCTTTTTATCGGTTACGGCGTCGTTTCTTGTATCCAAAATATTATCTATTACAACAAATTTATGGTCTTTATCTTTTTCACTTTTATAGATAGAGACCGCCTCTACGTTTTGCAAGGCAATATCATAAGGGCCTTTATCGCTCATTAGTTTAACAAAAACGGGTAAACATTCTAATAATATAAAAAGGAAAGAAATAAATGTCACAGCCAAATAAGTATCAATATCTCGCGAACCATCAGGGTTAAAAGAAAGCTGCCCTAAAGCATAATTCCTATCCGCAAAACCAGCAATGTTAACTAAACTATCTAATTGAGGCTCACTAAAAAGTTTGGTGCTATTTAATCCTTCTATTTCTTTTCTGGTGCTAATGATTTTATCCATTTGGGTTAAATCACTTCGCACTTGGGTTAATCTATCAACTTTTTGGGTTACAACGGCTTCTTTTTGTTTGGCATAAGTTCCGTAACCGTTTATACCACTAGTCTGATTTGTCTTATCTCCAAAAACTTCTTGGTTTAAAACATATCTAGACCGATTGATATCCTTCTCCAAAGAATCTTTTTCATCTCTTAATTCGCCGTATTTGGCTAATTCTAAACTGTATTTATTATTGAATGCTTTGTTTAATGTATCTATTTTAGAACGTTGCCCATTCAAATAACTCGTCTTTAATTTCTGACGGATTTCTTTATCAAAAATCTTCAATTCTAAAGGTCTTGATATAATGATACCAATCATTATCGCTAACAAAATTCTTGGCAAGGCTTGCATAATTTGATGATTGGTAGAACCTGTTTTCTTAATACTGGCCACTATGTACCTATCCATATTAAAAATTGCCAAGCCCCAAATCAATCCAAAAAATACAGCAAAAACTACTGCTATAGGATTTCCAGAAAAAACAAAATACATGGCATATCCACCAGAAAGGCAAGCAAATAAAGCGGTAAAAAATATGGTTGCGCCAATACCTACATATTTATTATGCTCTGTTGAGTTTTTAACTAAAGTTTCTATATGCGCCCCGGAGCAAAACCAAAAAAAGTTGGTAATTTTTCTCATCGTTTGATATTATCAATTATCGTACAAAGAACGCTAAAATCCTTAAAATATATCTGAGACAATTAATATATCTGAGACAATTAAGGAAGGATTGTAAGTAAAATAAGGTAGGCATATTAAGTAATTGGGTACTAAAAAATATGCGTTCTAATATATTTGTGCGCTAGTAATCCTATCTGGGTTTATTATTGCATTTGAATAATAATTAGGGAAATTCATTATTAAACTATAAAGGATCCGATTAACGATTTTCCAAAAGACGGTGTATTAAGTTAAGAGGTTTATATATTTTTTGCGTTAACGATTGTAACGACATCCTTTTTTCTTTTTCTGAAAAAAGATATAGTGAAAAGCGTGTTTAAACGCCCAAATTATTTCTTCTTCTTACATGATTTCCCTAAAATTTATAAGCTTATTGTAAGTATATTATAATAGATTAAGCTTTCCTATTTAGAAAAGTCTTTTTTTCTACCTTTGATTAAAATAATCAAATATGAAAGAAATATCAGTTTCAGAATTACAACAGTGGAAAGAAGAAGGTAAAGATTTCCAATTGATAGATGTACGTGAGCCTTTTGAATACGAAATGTCTAATATTGAGGGAGAAAATATTCCGCTAGCCGGGATTGTGATTGAAGCAGATAAAATTTCTAAGGATAAGCCTGTTGTTATGCAGTGCAGAAGTGGCGCAAGAAGTGCAGCCGCTATTAATCAATTGCAAAATTTAGGATACAATAATCTTTATAATTTAAAAGGCGGGATTTTAGCTTGGGCTGCAGAAATAGACAATAGTATACAGGTTTATTAATGGGTAAGCACATTATTTTTAGTGTAATACTTAACATCCTTTTGATAGTTTCTGCTGTTGTTGGATATTATGGTTTTAAACTGGATAACTATTTTATTGTTATCTTATGTGCGGCAGCTTTTGGTTTAACTGTTTTTTATAAGATTAAGCACACTAAAATTGTGCAACAAGAAATGAAACAGAAGGCAGAAATGAAAGTAATGCAAAAAAATAAAAGGAAGAAATAAATCTTCTTTTAAACTTATTACAATGTTATTAATTATTTTAGGAATTATAGCCTTATTGATAGGCTTCGTATTATCAAAACAACCTAGCGAGCAAGCAGATAAATCAGGTAAAATTTTATATATAGTTGCTCCCATCTTAATATTGATTGGAGTATTTACATCTTGTTTTAAAACAATTGACCCCGGAAAGGTTGGTGTTAAAACCCTATTTGGTAAGGCAGATAATGATGTGCTTTACAGCGGGTTAAATTTTATTAACCCTTTGGTTGAAGTTACTGAATTTGATGTGCGTACACAAAACTACACCATGTCTGGGGATCGTGAAGAAGGTACGGTTAAAGGTGATGATGCCATACGTATTTTAACAGCCGATGGTTTAGAGGTAGTCATTGATCTATCAGTACTTTTTAATGTAAAAAGCAATGAAGCTCCCAGAATTTTAAAAGAAATAGGAACAGATTATTTAGATAAAATAGTTAGGCCTGTTTCACGTACGGCAATTAGAGACAATGCTGTTTCTTATGATGCAGTAGCGTTATACTCATCTAAAAGGGATGAATTTCAGAATAAAATTTTTAAAACTATAGAGACAAGTTTCGCAAAGCGAGGTTTACAATTGCAACAGTTGTTAATTAGAAATGTTGCCTTACCTGCTTCGGTAAAAGCTACTATAGAATCTAAAATTAATGCAGAACAAGACGCTCAAAAAATGACATTTGTTCTCCAAAAAGAAAAACAAGAAGCAGAACGTAAAAGGGTAGAAGCTCAGGGTATTGCAGATTATCAGAAAATACTTTCTACTGGATTGTCTGATAGACAGCTTCAATATGAGTCTATATTAGCCCAAAAGGAAATTGCTACCTCTAAAAATGCAAAGGTTATTATTATGGGAAGTGGTAAAAACCCAGTGATTATTGGTGGAAATTAGGATAACCATCGGCTTTAAGCTCAAAGCAAGTTTTTACTATATGTAGACTATAAAAGCAGTAAATTTTACTGCTTTTTTTCATAATTGATAATGGTTAATTAGTAAATTTTAATATTTATTTTAGCTTTTAATTTACAGCCTTTTGTTTTTAGCTTCCAAAATAATGAACCCGTACCAACATAAAAAACGATGGAAATACCTTTTACTATTTTTTGCTGTTATTATTGCAACATCTTCACTTTGGTATACGGATTTTTTGGTAAAAGGAATCTCTAAATCAGAGCGTACAAGAGCGGAGGTTTGGAGCCAAAGCTTAAAAAAATTGTTCGCAACAGATAATGATGAGATGATGAATTACCTTTTTACCGTAAAGGATAGTCTAATTGTTCCCGCTATCGTAACAGATGATAAAGATTCAATCACCGTTTATACTGCATTAGATACTACAAAAACGTATTATAAAATAGAAAAGGATAAAGTTTATGATCCCCGCTATTTTCAACGACAATTACGCATCATGAAATCTCAACATGATGCCATTGTTATTGAAATGAATGGTAAAAAAAATTATGTTTATTATAAGGATAGTGATTTATTGAGCCAATTGAGAGTTTTTCCTTATGTACAACTTTCTGTAATTGCATTTTTTTTATTAATTGCATACACTACTTTCAATTCGTCTCGTAGGGCAGAACAAGATCAGGTTTGGGTTGGTTTGGCAAAAGAGGCAGCACATCAATTGGGTACGCCAATATCTTCTTTAATGGCCTGGATAGAACTGCTAAAGGATAAATTTAATGCAGAAAAAGATCCGCTTATACTACAGATGGAGCATGATGTGAAAAGACTAGAAATTGTTGCTGATCGATTTTCTAAAATCGGATCTATGCCTATTTTAACTAGTCATCCTGTTTATCAAACCATTAAGGATTATGTAGATTATTTTAGCGTAAGGGTAAGCGATAAAATAGAGTTTACCGTAACCGGTGATGAGCAGCAAGAAGCATTAATTAATATCCCATTATTTGATTGGGTGATAGAAAATATTTTAAAAAATGCAGTTAACGCAATTGATGGCAGAGGAAAGATCTCTGTAAATATCATTGAAAATCTAGTAAAAGAACAGATATTTGTAGACATTACAGATACAGGTAAAGGAATTCCAAAATCAAAATTTGAAGCCGTATTTCAACCTGGTTTTACCACCAGAAAAAGAGGATGGGGGCTAGGGCTTTCATTAACAAAAAGAATTGTAGAGAATTATCACAAAGGTCAAATATTTGTGAAAGAATCTGAAATAGGAAAAGGGACAACCTTTAGAATAATTATAAAAAGTAGTTTAAATTATGTACCAACCATTAAGTAACGAATACGCTCCGTTTTACGAAGGATATATCAAACTGGCAATGGCCGGCAATCAACCAATTTTAAAAAGGTTAAAAAGCCAATTGAATAGCATTGATGATTTTTTGGCAGATATCCCAGAAAATAAATATGACTTTGCTTATGCCGAGGGAAAGTGGACAGTTAAAGAAGTTATTTCTCATTTAATTGATACAGAACGAGTGATGACTTACCGAGCAATGCGAATGGCAAGAAATGACCAAACCGAGTTACCTGGATATGATCAGGATCTGATTGTTGCCAACACGCCAATTGATAGATATGCTTATAGCGATTTGGTTGATGAATTAGTGATGTTGCGCCAAGCAAATTTATTTTTCTTTAAATCTTTATCTGATGAGGATATGAAAAAAAAAGGCACTGCAAACGGAAATAATGTTACCGTTGGTGCTATGTTGTTTATAATTTACGGTCACATCGAGCATCATTTTAATGTGATGAAAGAATTATATCTTAAAAAATGATCTGGTTTACAAAACCCGATTTGGAAGAATTAAACAATCGTCCTAAAAATAATATCGGTGGACTTTTAGGGATAGAATTCACTGAAATTGGAGATGATTTTATCAAAGCCATAATGCCAGTAGATGATAGAACTCGGCAACCCTATGGTATTTTGCATGGTGGTGCCTCTGTGGTTTTAACAGAAACTTTAGGGAGCGTAGCAAGTAATTTGGTTTTGGATACCAACTTTAAAATGGGCGTAGGTTTAGAGGTAAATGCCAATCACCTGCGTCCTGTAAAATCTGGTTTTGTTACCGGTATTTGTACACCAATTCATATTGGTGGTAAAACTCACGTTTGGGATATTAACTTATACAATGATAAAGGTAAAATTACCTGCATAAGTAGGTTAACTACCCCTGTTGT
>JACMNZ010000003.1 GCA_014378285.1 Pseudopedobacter sp. | reverse complement strand
TTTTTGTCTTTTTTATAAAAAAAGGACATAAAAAAAATAATCGCATTGCGATGAAGGTGTTTAATTATGAATCGCTAATTTTTTTTTTAAAATCTGAAGTACTTTCTGTAAATAGTTGTTAACAAACCGCGAGTGGCAAAAACCTCATAAAAATTACAACCAAAATCAAACCAAATAATTTATTACTTTATCGTTTCTTTATTAATGGTCTTATCAGAGGGAATTCCTTTTTCTAGTTTTAGAAATTTCTATAGAAAATCTTCTTTTGAGCAAGCCAAGTCTGCCATTTGTTTCCAAGTTTCTGCTCCACAAATCACTGATATTATTGCAATAACAAGGATTTAAACCAAATTGTGTTATTGGTTTATATGGCATCTATGGTCTTCTACGTTACCAAAAATACTTATCAATACTTTATCTGTATTAATGCTGTTAATTTATTGATTATTAGAAAGATATACAAATAACTATTTACTTTAACAACTGTAAATCAATAACTATTATCTGTTTTTACATAAAAAAGTGTGCGTTTGCCCTGTTCTTAATACTGTTTTATTTGTATTAGTCATATTTTTAAATATATTTGTAAAAAAAAATGAAAAAGACATATCTTTATTTTACAATTTTTTCTTTAGTTTTTTCATCATGTAGCAGTCCTTCAGGAGATGATATGAAGGGTATTCCTAAAGCTGTCGACGACAATACCTCTGCAGTTAAAGGAACAAAGATTAATATAAAAGTATTATTAAACGATGACTTTGGTACTGATGGTCCTAATAAAGGTTCGATTTCCACTTCTAAAGACACTTCCTCTAACGGCGGAGTCATCACTGTAAATAACGGAGGAACTCCAACTAATCCCTTAGATGATACTATAGATTACTCACCAAATGTTAATTTTATAGGAACAGATACTTTTAATTATACAATTACAGACGGTAACGGAGATACTTCTACGGCCACTGTTACTGTAACTGTCAACTCTACAGAAACTTCTTTTAGTGATGGAATTTTAAAATATACAGTAACTAACTCAATCAACAAAGAAGTGTCCGTAAAAAAGGAAACTGAAATCGGACCATCAGGCATATTGAGCTTACCTCAAACAATAGAAAAAAATGGAGTTACCTATACGATAACAAGTATTGCAGATGAAGGGTTTGCATATTGTTATAATTTAACAAGTGTAATTATTCCTAGTAATATAAAAAGTATAGGAAAACTTGCTTTTTATGATGATTATAAAATCACCAGTATCAATATATCTGACGCTGTAACAATTATTAACAACGATGCTTTTGGTAAATGTAAAAGTTTAACAGACATTAAAATTCCCTCTGGAACTTCCCATTTATCTGATGGCATTTTTGCTAGTTGCAGAAGTTTAGTTTCTTTACCGATACCAAATACTATAACAAGTATTGGAAATGCAGTTTTTTATGATTGCAGCAGTTTAAACAATGTTATAATACCTAATAGTGTTGCAAATGCAAATATGGGGTCTGCTGTCTTTGGTTTATGTGTAAGTTTAACCAATGTAACATTTCCATCTACTTTTACAAAAATACCAAATGAAACTTTTTATGCATGTAATAACCTAAATAGCTACACAATACCAAGTAATATAACCACAATTGGTTCATCAGCTTTTTATGAGTGTTCTGTTTTAAAAGAAATTATCATCCCGCAAACTGTAACAAGTATAGGATCATCTGCTTTTGGCATGTGTGTTAATTTAAACAAAGCAGTTATTCCGAATAATTTAACAATTTTGCCAGAAAATTTGTTTTATGAGTGTTCTAAACTAACAAATATTACAATACCAAGTGGGGTTACAAGTATAGGAAATGCAATTTTTTATGGATGTGCAAGTTTAATAAATATTAGTTTGCCAGGCAGTATGACAAGCATAGGAAGCAGTGCTTTTGGAAATTGTGCGAGCTTAAAGAATTTTGCTTTGCCAAATAACATAACAAGTATAGCTGAAACTGTTTTTTATAACTGCAGTAGTTTAACACAAATTAATATCCCAAGTGGAGTTACAAGTATTGGAAAAGGAGCTTTTGCGGGCTGTAATAGTATCAGTGAAATTACCATTCCAAATGGCGTTACCTCAATACCTGAAATCGCTTTTTATAATTGTAGTAGTTTGATTAAAGTAGTTCTTCCCGTTGGAACAAGAGAAATTGGAAAAACTGCTTTTGGTAATTGTTATAGTATTACTAGTTTTGAATTTCCAAATACAGTAACAAAAATTTCAGATGAAACCTTTTTTGGATGTAGTTCCCTAACAAACGTTATCATCCCAAATAGTATAACAAGTATTGGAAATGGCGCATTTTACAATTGCAATGGTTTAAAAAATGTAACTGCGAATATAGTTACTCCTTTAACAATAGATGCAAGTGTCTTTCAATTTGTAAATCTCGGTAGTGCATCTTTAAAAGTACCTTCCAATTCAGTGTCAAATTATAAAGCTGCCGCTGTTTGGAAAAATTTTGGATCAATAATTGCTTTGTAAATTTATCATGATAGGTTTTTTCACAGAATCAACATGTTATTCTTATTAAAATTATATTAGAATAAAAGATTATATGATAACTGTTGAGAAAAATAAATAATATAAGATTTTCTGAGTTTTTAAACCCTTTAGAAATTTCAACAAATTTAAATAAATCATGAAATTAATTACATCAGAGAAAGCAATTAAAATCACTAAAATCATTTTTACATGCTTTTTTATTTTTTTAAATACCCTTGTTTTTTCTCAGAATCAGCCTTTTAAATCACTTTCCAATAAAACCGAAGAAGGTTTATTAAAGAACACAAAAGAACTTATCAGCAAAAAAGAATATGAGAAAGCAGTATTTTTATTAAAAGAAAATTACGTTAATTTTTCTGAAAGTTTAAGCGTAAATTGGATTTATGCGCATGCACTGTATTTAAACGGTAACAATAAGGAAGCCGAAAAAAAATTTAAAAAAGCCATTTCAATTTCTCCTTTGGAGAAAAATCTTCAAATGGATTACGCTAGGTTTCTGTATCAAATAGGAAAAATAAAAAACCTAGAATCTATTCTGTCTATTTTCATGGATGACAATTCTAAAAATGTTGAATTTTTATTGATGCAAGCTAATTTAAGCTTTTGGGAAGGAGATATTAAAAATGCACAAAATAAGATTGATAGAATTCTTGAACTGTATCCAAATACAGAAATTACAAAAGATTTATCTGACCAGATAAAAGAATTATCTGCTTTGTATGTAAAAACAAATTTAGAATATCAAACAGATACGCAGCCATTGAATTTTTTCGCATACCACGTAGTTTTAGAAAAATATGAATCTAGATTTTTAAATCCTAAATTAGAAATATCTAATTATAGTTTTTCTCCACAAAAAGAAGGAGCTTTAATAGTAAAAGTGAGTAACCAATTTCGCTTTGATAGATTAAAACTAACTGCAAACCTTACAGGTGGCCTATACAAAAATTTCTCAGGTGAGGATGATTGGTTAGCTGGTTTAAGTTTTGTTAAAAAAATATCTAAAAACGTATCATTAAATTTTGGATATTCTAAAAATAATTTACTAAGTACTATTGCAAGTACCAAATTTAATTTAACTCAAGAAGATATATTTGGTAGCTTAAATTATACTAATAAATGGATACTATTTCAAGGAGGATATAATCATAAATTTTTTAAAGATGACAATACTATAAAATCAATTTATTCATGGATTTTAACCCAACCGATAAAAATTCGAAATTTAAACTTTCAATTTGGGTACAGCTACAATTTTACAGATTCAAAAGACGTTTTATTTGTTTTTGACAATCAAGGTTTAGGTGTTTATGATCCTTACTTTACTCCAAAAGAACAAAAAATTCATGATGGTATGTTTTTAATAAATTATAAACCAACAAATAAATTATCACTTGAAGCCAAAGTAAATTATGGATTTTATGCTACTTTGAGAAATCCTTATCGGATTCAAATAAGTGCAACTGAATTTGAAATTGGCGGATTTTACGATGATACTTTCACACCAGTAGCAGTTACAGGTGTTATTAACTATAGTTTTTCAAATCGTCTTTTAGCAAAAATTACTTACACTGACCAAGAAACATTTTTCTACAGAAGAAAAAATACTAACCTAGGATTAAATTTTATATTTTAATGAATTCAAAATTACGTGAAGATTTATGGGAGTTTAAAGAAGCCAAGAAAGTAACTAGCTTAGACAAAGCGATATTTTTAGGATTAACAATTGCTGGATTAATTAGTATTTTTAATTTACTTGAATGGTGGTTTAGAAAAGAACATATTGAAAACTTTTACTTATTCATCATTTTAAGTCTACTTTTTGTTTACGGAAACATAAGAATCGCTTTAATATGGATTAATTATTTACGGATTCAAAAACCAAAAGAGGTACCTGTTCCAGAAAAAAACTTAACTGTGGCTGTTTTTACAACATCTTCTCCAGGAGAGCCATTATCAATGTTTGAAAATACTTTTAAAGCACTAAAAAACTTAAACTACCCTCATACAACATATTTACTTGATGATACTAGAGATAAAGCTTTTAAAGAATTAGCTGAAGAACATGGAGTTGTTTGGCTGGAATTACTTGCTATTCCTGGTGCAAAAGCGGGTAAAATCAACGAAGCTCTTAAAATTACTAAAGAAGACTTTATTTTAGTCTTAGACCCCGATCATATTGTTTTTCCAAATTTTTTAGATCAAACGCTAGGGTTTTTTAAAGATGAAAAAGTGGGCTTTGTTCAAGTAAGTCAGGGTTATTACAATATGTATAGATCTTTTACAGCACAGGGAGCAGCTGAACAAACCTATGTATTTTATGGACCCACTCAAATGGGATTATTTGGTTATGGTGGTGCGGTAGCTATTGGCGCTAATTGCACTTTTAGAAGAAAAGCATTAGAGAGTATTGGTGGTCACGCTAAAGGTTTATCCGAAGATTTAAATACCTCAATTAGAATTCACTCAAAAGGATGGAAGTCAATATACAACCCTGTAATTGTAAGTCGAGGTTTGGTTCCCGAAGACTTTACTTCGTTTTGTAAACAACAATTAAAATGGGCAAGAGGAGTATTTGAAATGCTTTTTGATGAAATGCCAAAAGCTTCAAAAGGTTTAACTTTCTGGCAAAAAGTAATCTATTCATCTATAGGCACCTATTATTTAGTTGGTCCAATGACTGCCTTTTTTATTTTCGTACCATTGTTGTTTTTTACTACAAAAATAAGTCCTGCTAGTATGGATTTTGGCGAATTTATTATACTTGGTGCGCCTGTTGCGTTGATTGCAATATTAGTTTATGCGTATGCCCAAAATTTTTTATGTGATAAAAAAACAGAAAGGGGCATTCATTGGAGAGGCATGGTACTAAAATATTCTTGTTGGCCTGTATTTACATATGCTTTTTTTTTATCTATCATCAATAAAAATGTTCCTTATATTCCAACAGCAAAAGTAGCTGTAAAAGTTTTTATGAGCCCTTTTGTGAAACCCTTGATTTTATATTGTTTCCTTTTTATAATCTTACTTACGGGGATATATATTGAAAGACGATATTACATTTCCGAAAGTGAATTAATTCTTACTGCTGAAAAAACTTGGGGGATGATTGGATTTGCTATGATTGCTTTCGTACAATTTTTAGGCGGAATAATAGCAGCATATAAATCTTTGTTTCTTAAAGCAGAGAATGCTTGGAGTAAAATAGAAATTACAGAAGACAAGAAATTTAAGATTAAATAGAAAGTAAAAATAGTTGAGCTTAAATTCATATTCAACAACAAAAATAAAATTATAAAAAAAACAAATATAATATATGTCACCATTTAAAAAAACAACGATAAGAATATTTAATGTGCTTCTTGCTTTAGTGCTTGGATATTTTATTATTTATGGTTTATCAACCATAAGTAAAAGCTCAAAGGGGCCTTTAGGCGGATTTCTAGAAAACTTAGGAAACACGGTTAAAGATATTGAGAAAGATAATATTTTAGGAAAAAGAGAGGAAAACAGAGGGAAAAAATTAGAATGGTTTAACGACCAAAGAAACAATAAATATGCACTTCTAAAAACAAAAAAAATTCTATTTGGAGCTTCAGATGATAGTAATGGATTGTCTTATGAAAATATTATCGATTTAGAAGATTCATTAGCAATAACATTTCCGATTATCCAAATCTATGAAGCCTGGGGAGAAGGTGAAAAATATAAATTCCCTACAAATAAAGTTGATGCAATAGTCAGAATTGGATCAATCCCAATGATTACGTGGGAACCATGGTTAGAAAAATTCACAAAAGAAAGCTTTCCTAAAATTAAAGAACTAAATCAAAGAAACAACCATGGACTTACTTCTGTTGCTAATGGTGATTATGATTCTTATATAAAAGAATGGGCAACAGAGGCTGCAAAAGTGGGATATCCTATATATCTTAGATGTGGACATGAAATGAATGATCCATATCGTTATCCCTGGGGGCCTCAAAATAACGATCCTGCCGAGTTTGTTGCTGCATTTAAACATATAAAAGATGTGTTTGAATCAGTTGGAGCTACAAATATTATGTGGGTTTGGAGTCCACATTTATCTTATGGAAAGTATAAAGAATATTACCCTGGATCTGATTATGTAGATATTATAGCTACAGGAGCCTTAAATTATGGAACAAGTTCAAGTTGGAGTAATTGGTATACTTTCAAAGAGATATTTGGTAATTATTATGATCAATTGGCGTCTTTTTATAAACCTATAATGATTGCAGAATTTGGTTGTTTAAAGCCTGGGGGTAGTAGGGCAAAATGGTTTCGAGAAACTTTTGCCGATTTCAACACCAAATATCCTTACGTAAATGCAATTTTATTTTTTGATTATTCAAGTGATGGAACAATTACTTACAAAAATGTAAGTTGGAATATTAAAGATGATCCAGAAGTGACCACTGAAATTAAAAATCAATTAAAAAAATGGCCTGATTATCTTAAACAACCTGATATGAAATAAGAATTGTTGAGATTGTTCGATACTGAATTTTATTACACAACTCTAATATTTTCAATAAGACTACCAATAATTTTTCCTCACCATATCCCCAAATTAGCTTGTAAAAGAAATTAACCTAATTGGATGTATTTTGAGGAATTTAATTCGCTTTCACTGCATCAAATAATGTTTTGTTTATAAATAGACTTGGTTGTTATTCGGTGCATTTGGCTATGCAAATCCCCAACTGACGCCAAGACATGTGAGATGGTATATTTTAAATGAAAATTAGTAATTTAAACGCTGTTGAAATGGTTGTTAATCTACTATTTTCAAAAAAAGGTATCGAAAAAAACAAGCATTTTGATTTTATATAAATCAAATTTCTAATTCTTAAATCCTTATTTTTGCGTTCAAATAAATTTTTTATGCAGAAATACATCTATCAACTCAACGAAGCGCAACGCGAGCCTGTACTCCAAAAAGACGGGCCAATGATTATTATTGCTGGTGCAGGTTCAGGAAAAACTCGAGTGTTGACCATTCGTATTGCCTATTTGATGAGTTTAGGTGTGGATGCTTTCAGTATTTTGTCCTTGACTTTTACCAATAAAGCGGCACGCGAAATGAAAAAGCGTATCTCCGATATTGTGGGTTCCAACGAAGCCAAAAATCTTTGGATGGGAACTTTTCACTCGGTTTTTGCACGGATTCTGCGTTCCGAAGCCGATAAGTTGGGTTATCCATCTAATTTTACCATTTATGACACACAGGATTCTGTTCGAGCGATTTCGGCTATTATTAAAGAAATGCAACTTGATAGAGATGTTTACAAGCCGAAACAAGTATTAGGTAGAATTTCTTCGTATAAAAATAGTTTAATCACAGTAAAAGCTTATTTCAATAACCCCGAATTACAAGAAGCCGATGCTATGAGCAAAAAGCCTCGTTTGGGCGAAATTTATCAAAATTATGTCGAGCGTTGTTTCAAGGCAGGCGCTATGGATTTTGATGATTTATTACTGAAAACCAATGAATTATTGACTCGTTTTCCAGAAGTGTTGGCGAAATACCAGAACCGTTTTCGGTATATTTTAGTTGATGAGTACCAAGATACAAACCATTCGCAGTATTTGATTGTCCGTGCTTTATCAGATAAATTTCAAAATATTTGTGTGGTAGGAGATGATGCCCAAAGTATTTATGCGTTCCGTGGCGCCAATATCAACAATATTTTGAACTTCCAAAAAGATTACGAAGGCGTAAAGACCTTTCGATTGGAACAAAATTATCGTTCGACCAA
>JACMNZ010000545.1 GCA_014378285.1 Pseudopedobacter sp. | reverse complement strand
TCTGGCTGTTTATGGAATTTTGATCTAAGCTGCATCCTAATAGAAAACAAAAATTATCAATCATTAAACTCAAATAAAATGAAAAACTTACTCACCCTCCTTACTTTCTTCTTATTATTCTCGGCTTTTAAAACCGATGAAAAGATTATCCTCAATGGTTTTGTTTATGATCAAAAAGACAGAAACCCAATTGTAGGGGCGGAAATTAAAGCGAAAAGCAATGGCAATATTTTTACAAATACCGACTTTAAAGGAGCTTTTAAATTAAGCGTATCAGAAACAGAGAACTCTATTATTGTATCTTTTATTGGATTTAAGTCCAAAGAAGTTAAAGTTTCTAATAATCCCATGAAAATTTACTTGGAAGTGGATAGTCAAGCTTTAAATAAAGTATTTTTTATTGACTATGGAACTCAAAAGAAGCGAGATTTGAGTGCTTCTGTAATGAGCGTTCAAGGTTTTAATTCACACCCTCAAGCAATTATGTCTGCACAAAGTGGTTATTATAATACCGAATCCTACTCGGCTATCAACGAAAATAATTTTAAAAGCGCAAAAAATGATCCTTTATCTACCTTTTCTATTGATGTTGATGCCGCTTCATATAGTAACTTACGTCGCTTTATTCATAATGGACAAACTCCTCCAAAGGATGCAGTTCGAATTGAGGAAATGATTAATTATTTCAATTATGATTATCCCGAGCCAAAAGGTCAAGATCCAGTAAGTATCACTACTGAAGTTGCATCAGCACCTTGGAATAAAAATCACCGTTTGGTAAGCATCGGCTTAAAAGCCAAAACTATCCCAAATGAAAATTTACCAGCTTCAAATTTGGTCTTCTTATTAGATGTTTCAGGTTCGATGCAAGGACCAGATAGGTTGGATTTATTAAAAACATCGTTGAAATTATTGACAGATCAACTTCGTCCGAATGACCATGTAGCCATTGTGGTTTATGCCGGAGCAGCTGGTTTGGTTTTACCATCAACTTCAGGAAATCAAAAAATAAAAATTAAAGATGCTTTAAGCAAATTGGAGGCAGGCGGCCCAACAGCTGGTGGAGCAGGAATTCTGCTAGCTTATGAAACGGCACAAAAAAATTTTATAAAGGGAGGAAACAACCGTGTGATTTTGGCAACTGATGGAGACTTTAATATTGGTACAAGTAGTGATGGCGAAATGCAAAGACTGATTGAAGGATATAGAAATGAGGATATTTTTTTAAGCGTTTTAGGTTTTGGAATGGGGAATTTAAAAGACAGCAAAATGGAAACATTGGCTGACAAAGGAAATGGAAACTACGCTTATATTGACGGAATAAACGAAGCCAAAAAGGTTTTAATTAATGAGTTTGGTGGCACTTTATTTACAGTGGCTAAAGATGTAAAATTACAAGTAGAATTCAACCCTTCTAAAGTTGCCGCTTATCGTTTAGTAGGATACGAGAATCGTTTATTGAATAACGAGGATTTTAAAGATGATAAAAAGGATGCTGGAGAAATGGGTTCAGGACATACCGTGACCGCTTTATATGAAATTATCCCTATAGGTGTGAAAGATGAATTTTCTAAGCCCACTGATGCCTTAAAGTATCAGGAAGTGAAAGGAATGAAAAATTCTTCAGAATTACTTACCGTAAAATTGAGATATAAAAATCCTGATGAAAATAAGAGTCAGGAAATGAGCGTTTCATTAGTTGACAATGGCCAAAGTTTGGCGCAAGCCTCAACAGATTTTAAATTTAAAATGGCTGTCGCCGAGTTAGGTTTGTTATTAAGAGATTCTGAATTCAAGCAATCAGCAAATTTTGAGGAATTAGTTGCTTTGGCTAAAACTGGAAAAGGCAAAGATGAAAACGGATACAGAGCCGAATTCATTCAAATAGCAGAAAACGCAAGGCTTTTAACCAAAAAAGATTTAAATCAAACCCAAATAGATAATTAGTAAATTGCATTTATGAATAGATTAAAATTTATAGTATTAGTAGCATTTTTAGCAGTTTCAACCAGTTCTTTTGCGCAATTTGGAAAACTATTAGATAAGGCAAAAGCCGTTGCTTCAGGCAATACAACTTCACTAAACCCATCTGATATTGCTACCGCTCTAAAACAGGCTTTAGAACAAGGAACTTCTAAAAGTGCCGATTTGCTTTCTAAAGAAAATGGATTTTTTGGAAACGATGCTGTAAAGATT
>JACMNZ010000544.1 GCA_014378285.1 Pseudopedobacter sp. | reverse complement strand
TTTTGAAATGTCTAAGTTTGAAAATGGTACAAAGCAAATTGCCCATGCAGTTGTAGAAGCTACAGAAAACGGAGCTTTTTCTTTGATAGGTGGAGGAGATTCTGCTGCTGCGGTTGCCAAATTTGGTTATGAAAATGAGGTGAGTTATGTATCTACTGGTGGTGGTGCATTATTAGAATATATGGAAGGTAAGGAATTGCCGGGTGTAAAAGCCATTATGGATTAAATTTCAATTATTTTCTCTTAAAAACAGCGATGAGAGTTTTCTTATCGCTGTTTTTTTATGTCTAAATTTTTCATTTCTTAAATTCAGTTTTTAGAGAGAATTATTAGAATAAATTCACTTTAAAATCTCTATTTTAAATTTATTCCCACTTTTATACTCAAATTGAAAGTTAATAGTTTCTGTTTCCCACTTACGTATTAAAACGTGTAATTTATCTGTATTTCAGAATCTTATACCATCATTTTTTATTAAATATTTATTGAAATATAATTTCCTTTCAATAAAAAGACGACTTTAAATATAAATAAAGACGCTTTGCGCTGTTGAAAACTTTTTGTGGGGTAAAGTGGGAAAAAGTGGTAACTATCATTACTTTTACATTATAATAAAGTTCTAGTTTAAACTATGTCTCAACTAATCGGAGAATTTGATTGCAAACTTGACGCGAAAGGCCGTTTAATGGTTCCTTCCGGTTTAAAAAAGCAATTGCCTTTAGTAGATGCAGATGGATTGATTATCAATCGTGGTTTTGAAAAAAACTTGACTATTTATTCTAAAACGGAGTGGGATAAGATTACCGCAGAACTTGCGCAACTTAATCCCTACGAAAAGAAAACCCGTGAATTTATCAGATATTTTACAAGAGGGGCCTCTGAACTAAATTTAGATGCGTCTGGTAGGGTTTTATTGCCTAAATCATTATTGGAATATGCTAATATTGGTACTGAGGTAGTGCTTTCTTGTCAATTTAATAAAATTGAGGTTTGGGCTAAAGATGTTTATGATAATCAGTTAGATAATGAGCCTGAAAACTTTTCAAACTTAGCTGAAGAAGTAATGGGTAGTATAGGAAGGAGGGTTGATGGATAATTATCATAACCCTGTAATGCTTAAAGAATGTATAGATGCATTGGCAATAAAGCCAAATGGTATTTATGTAGATGTAACCTTTGGTGGTGGCGGACATTCTAAAGAAATCATAAAAAATTTAAACGAGGATGGAATTTTGGCCGCTTTTGATCAGGACGAAGATGCTAGGCAAAACCAAATTGATGATGAGCGTTTTATTTTCATTGACCAAAATTTTAGGTTTTTAAAAAATAATTTAAGAGCTCATGATTTACTTCTCGTAGATGGAATTTTAGCAGATTTAGGTGTTTCTTCGTATCAGTTTGATGTGCCTGAACGTGGTTTTTCTACTCGTTTTGATGCTGATTTGGATATGAGGATGGATCAAAATGGAGAGCTAACTGCACAAAAAGTGGTGAACGATTACCCTGAAGAACAGCTTCATAAAATATTTGGGATATATGGAGAAATACAAAATGCAAAATCTTTGGCAAAAGCAATCGTAACAGCGAGGTTAAACCAGCCTATCCTAACTATCGCAAATTTAAAATCGGCTATAGCCAAAAATATACCCAAAGGAAAAGAGAATAAATATTTAGCTCAAGTTTTTCAAGCTTTAAGAATAGAGGTTAACCAAGAAATGGAAGCCTTAAAAGAATTTCTAGAGCAAACTTTAGATGTTTTAGTACCAGGTGGAAGATTGGTTATCATGTCTTATCATTCATTAGAAGACAGATTAGTTAAAAACTTTTTGGCAAAGGGAAAATTTTCTGGTCTGGTAGAAAAAGATTTTTTTGGTAATGAAATTAAGCCTTTTGATTTGGTCGTGAAAAAATCAATTACCGCTTCTGAAGAAGAGATTAAATTAAATAATAGGGCAAGAAGTGCCAGATTAAGAATAGCTGTAAAGAGATGACAAATAGGTTAAGATCTGAAATAGAAGAGGAAGAGCGGGAGTTAGCACAACCTCCACTAAAAGAGCAAAAGCCTAAGGTTGCAAAAGAGCAGTCTAACAACGCATTTGCTGGTTTTTTTAAGGGAGCTGTTTCTAAAGAGGCAGCAACAGAAGCTTTGCCATTTGTAATTTTTCTTTCTTTATTAGGGATGATTTATATCGGAAACCGTCATAATGCAGAGAATAACATCAGGAAAATACAAGGTTTAAAAAAAGAAGTAAAAGAATTAAGCTGGGATTTTAAGACGTTAAAAGCGGATTTGATGTTTAAAAGCCGTCAAACACAAGTGATAAAACAAGTTGATTCACTTTTAGGATTAAAAGTTTCTGTAGAACCACCAATAAAATTGAACGCAAACTAAAAATGAATATCAGAACCAACATATTGCTTAGAGTATATGCGGCCTTCGGTCTCATTATCTTGTTTGCGGTTGCTGTTTTGGTAAAAATGGCCCACGTACAATTAGTGCAGGGCGATAAATATAAGGCTATGGCAGATAGCTTAAGTACAAAATATGCCGAGGTTGAAGCTGCAAGGGGAAATATATATTCTATAGATGGTAGTTTATTAGCTACTTCAGTTCCTGAATATGATATAAGGATGGATTTATTGGCTGGCGCAATTGAAGAAGACCAAATGTTTTATTCTAAAGTTGATTCTTTAGCTAGCAGCCTATCCAATTATTTCAAGGATAAATCTGAAAGAGAATATTCTAGAGCCTTAAGAAACGCCAGAAAAGACAAAGAACGCTACTTTTTGGTGAAAAGGAATATTAGTTATCAAGATTTAAAGGTAATGAAAACGTTTCCAATTTTTAATTTAGGTAGGTATAAAGGCGGAATGATTGCTGTACAAGAGAATAAAAGAATTTTGCCTTTTAGGGATTTAGCTTATCGTACCATTGGTTATTATAATACAAATTCAAAAACCGCGGTTGGTTTAGAAGGTGCTTATGGTGATTACATTAACGGGGAAACAGGGAAAAGATTGGTACAAAGGATTGCTGGTGGAGCTTGGATGCCAATAAATGATGATGCAGAAATAGCCCCAAAAGAAGGTGCAGATATCATTTCTACAATCGATGTGAATATGCAAGATTTAGCCCAAAACGCCCTAAAAAAGCAGTTGATAAAATCTGCGGCAGATTTTGGTTGCGTGGTAGTAATGGAAGTAAAAACTGGTGAAATTAAAGCTATATCTAATTTTACCAAAGTTGCGGAGGGTGAGTATAAAGAAACATTCAATTATGCGATAGCGCAAAGTGCCGAACCGGGTTCAACCTTTAAACTGGCCTCTTATTTAGTGGCCATTGAAGATGGAAAGTTTGGTTTAAATGATATGATGGATACCCAAGGCGGGACTTTTAAAGTTTATAACCATACCATAAGAGATCACGAAAATGAAGGTATAATCCCGATGAAGGTTGCTTTCGAGAGGTCGTCTAACGTTGCTATTGTAAAAGAAATTTACAGTCATTATAAAGATAATCCAGGTGCATTTACCAGTAAATTAAAGGATTTGCATTTGGACGAAAAACTTGGTCTCCAAATCCCAGGAGAAGGAACCCCTTTGATTAAAACGCCAAAAAGTAAATCATGGAGCGGTTTAACCTTGCCTCAAATGGCTTACGGTTATGAGTTAAAAATAACCCCAATGCAACTCTTAACGCTTTATAATGCTGTTGCAAATAATGGAAAAATGATTGCGCCACTATTTGTGCATGAGATTAGGAGATTAGGAAATACTGTCGAGCTTTTTAAGGCAAGAGTGATTAAGGATAAAATTTGTTCTGATAAAACGCTAAGTCTTTTAAAAGAAATGATGGAAGGCGTTGTATCTGAAGGAACAGCTAAAGAAATTAGTAGCCCAATTTATAAAATTGCAGGTAAAACAGGTACCGCACAAGTAGCAGATGGTGCAAATGGGTATAAAGGGAAAAGAAAATATCAAGCTTCATTTTGTGGATATTTCCCTGCTGATAATCCAAAATATTCTATGATCGTGGTAGTCCACAATCCAACCAAAGGCTCTTACTATGCAAGTTCTGTTGCTGGTCCTGTTTTTAGGGAAGTGGCTGATGTTGTTATGGGGAGTGATTTAGAACTTGATAACAATCACAAATTACCTCAATTGGTAGGTAATACAAAATTACCATCGGTAAAACAAGGGTATAAAAAATCTTCACAATCTGTTTATAAATCATTTGGGATCAAAGCATTATTAGCTTCTGCCAACGAAAACGAAATAGGTATTGATACCAATAACGGTATCGCTTATAAAGAAGTAAAGATGAACAAAGGTTTGGTGCCAAATGTAAGCGGAATGGGTTTGAAAGATGCACTTTTTGTGTTAGGCAATTCTGGCTTAAAGCCGATTGTTAAAGGACAAGGAGAAGTGGTTACACAATCCTTAGCTGCAGGGCCACCAATTTATAAGGGAACAA
>JACMNZ010000112.1 GCA_014378285.1 Pseudopedobacter sp. | reverse complement strand
TTTATTGAATAGAAGAGAAACATATCCTCCAGCTCCTCAAGATTTATTTTTAGAATTTACAAAACCCATTTTTGATCAAGTAACTTATAAGGTGAGTAATTTTTATAGTCGATATTGACATTGGGTCTTTGATTATAAGATTTTAAAATGTCATGCCTACGGCATTTTAAAATCTCTTATTGATTGCGTTACCGAAATCTCGCCCCGATGGGGCTACCATAATGCCGCATCTTTGGTGCTAACATAATGCCACATATAAATGGTCAACGAAATTTTTCCTCGACAAGGGAAAGGCTGCCTTGTTATAAATGCTTATAATTCTGTTATTTTTTAAATACAATGTAATTGCCCCATCGATGCGGCATTACGGCAGCACCAAAGGTGCGAAATTACGGTAGCCCCAAGAGGGGCGACATTTTGATTTCCCATCTCACATGATATATATGTAATTTTACTAAATTGCTGATCATTAAATAACAGCAAATGAAATTCAGAATAATTCTTTTCTTCTTATTAATAAATACCAGTTTCTTATTCGCTCAAAATTCTCCGCAACTCAACTCGAGCGATATTTTGCAAAACATAAAGAAGTTAAACGTTACGGGTAGTATATTATATATTGCTGCACATCCTGATGATGAAAACACCCGATTATTAGCTTATTTAGCAAAAGAAAAAAATTACAAAACAGGTTATTTGGCACTAACCCGTGGCGATGGAGGACAAAATTTAATTGGTAATGAGCAAAGTGAAGATTTAGGATTAATTAGGACTCAAGAATTATTGGCGGCTAGAAGAAACGATGGAGCAGTTCAATTTTTTACTAGAGCTAACGATTTTGGCTTTTCTAAAACTCCTGAAGAAACCTTTAAAATTTGGAATAAGGATTCTATCCTTTCTGATGTGGTTTATATCATTCGTAAATTTAAACCAGATGTTATTATCACCCGTTTCCCTCCAGATGAAAGAGCAGGACACGGACATCATGCTGCTTCTTCAATTTTAGCCCAAGAAGCGTTTGATGCCGCTGCAAATCCAAAAATGTTTCCAAATCAGTTGAAAGAGGTGCAAGTTTGGCAAGCAAAACGGATACTTTGGAACAACTATAATTTTGGTGGAAATGACAATACTTCTAATGACCAATTTAAAGTTGACGTAGGAGTTTACAATCCGTTATTAGGAAAAAGCTATGGAGAAATTGCTGCCGAAAGCAGATCTATGCATAAAAGCCAAGGTTTTGGAAGTGCAAGGCAACGCGGAAGTTCCTTAGAATATTTTAGTGCTTGGAAAGGTGGTTTGCCTAAAACAGATTTAATGGAAGGTGTAAAAACCGATTGGAGTAGAATTGATGGTGCCGAAAACATTTCAAAGCAAATTGACAAAATTCAAAACAGTTATGATGCTTCCAATCCGAAAAACAGTATTGCCGATTTAATCCAATTATATCAATCTCTTATTAGCTTAAAAAACAATACTTTGTTAGTTGCCGATAAGATTAATGAAGTCAAAAATTTGATCTTAACTTGTAGCGGAACTTGGTTTGAGGCTTACTCAGAAAACCCGCAAATTGCAGTGAATACTTCTTTAAAAGTTAAGATTGAGGCGATTAGCCAAATGGAAAATGTTGTAATCCAATCTAATTTAGACCAACAAAAACTAACATTGAGTTTAAACAAATTACAAAGCATCAGCGGAACGCAAACTGTAAAAGAAATTAGTCAGCCTTATTGGTTGCGAGATGAGCATAAAGTGGGAATGTACGAGATAGGCAGCCTAAGTAATTTGATGTTTCCAGAAGGAAAACCAGCTGCAATAATAGATTTTACGGTAACTATTAACGGTTTAGATTTAAAATTTACCCGGCCAATCGTTTATAAATATACGGATCAAGTACGTGGTGAGGTTTATCAGCCTTTAGCAGTTACGCCACCTGTTACTGCAAATTTAGATGCAAAAGCTTTTGTTTTTAATACTCAAGGAAGCAAAAATATCCACATCAAACTGAAGGCTTTTAAGAACGATGCAAAAGGAGAGCTTAATTTAGAAATACCAAAAGGATGGGTTGCAAATCCCGTTAAAGTTAATTTTGATTTAAAGAAATATGGTGAGGAATTGGATTTAGTTTTTAAAATATCGGCGCAAGCCAATGCCCAAAATGGAGATTTAAAAGCAACCATTCTAATTGATGGAGAAAAATTTACGAAAGGAATCAAAACCATCAATTATGAGCATATTCCAACCATCACCTATTTCCCATCGGCGAAAGCCAAATTGGTGAAATTAGATTTAAAAACAACCGCAAAAAACATAGGATATATTGCGGGTGCTGGAGATTTAATGCCCGAAACTTTAAAAGAAATTGGAATAAATGTGACCATGCTTTCTGAAAATGAAATTATGAACGGCGACCTTTCAAAATATGATGCTATAATTGCCGGTATAAGAGCTTATAATGTAAATGAAAGGTTAAAATTTATACAAGCAAAGCTGATGAAATATGTAGAAGATGGGGGAACTTATTTAGTTCAATATAATGTAAACCGTCCATTAGTTTTAGACCAGATTGGGCCTTATCCTTTCACAATTTCTAGAGATAGAGTTACCGAGGAAGATGCAAAAGTCAACTTTGTAAACCCTGAAAGTAAGGTGCTTAACTATCCAAATAAAATTATGCAAATCGATTTTAACGATTGGATTCAAGAGCGGGGATTATATTTTACCACAAACCAGGATAGCCGATATGAAAAGCCATTGAGCATGAAAGATACCGGAGAAAAGGAAACTGACGGGGCTTTGTTGATTGCAAATTATGGAAAAGGAAAGTTTGTTTACACAGGTTTAGTTTTTTTTAGAGAATTACCTGCCGGTGTGCCGGGGGCCTATAAATTGTTTATGAATTTAATATCAAAATAGCGTGGATAGAAGAGTAGGGTTAATGAAGAGCAAATCACTAAACCAAACTTTTTTCATCCTTCTCTTTCATAAAAATAAAATTTTTGAGATAATTATCGATGATATCTATCTCAATACCATCATGTAACAAGCCAATAAATTTATCAGGACGAACGATGAATGTTTTCTTTTCTCCTTTTCTAATTTGTAGTGTATCAAAAACAGCTTCATTGTTTTCGCTAAATGGTAGGTAGAAAAGCTGAACCGGATAATGTAATTTTACCCACTTGGCAATGGTAAATAAATTTGTAGGAATTAAAGAGCCAAATATAATGACCGAAAAATATTTATAGTTGCACCAAGCATATAAATTAGATTGCTCTTTCTTTTTCTCGTCATAAAAATTGAGGTTGGGCAACAGTTCGCCGGCTTGTAAATTTCTGTACTGGCTTAAATGCAAGGAAACTTTACTATCAATCAAATTAAAAATTGTGCTTTGAGAAGTCAATTTATCCAGCCATTTTTGAATGCTATTTCTCTTTTTCTTTGAGTTGATAGAAAGATGCTGAGCGTTTAATAATTCTGATTCTTGTGTATAGCTATTTAAAATATCGATGTTTAATGTTTGATTAGCAAAAACACCAATTAAACGCCAAGCTAATATCAGAGTATTATGAAAAGACTCAATTGAACTTTTGCCTTCAGAATGTAAGGACTCAAAAAAATAATTTGTTTGATGGATGCTTTCTTTCTCGTTTTGATTAATAAGGTAATTATTCTCGGGTTGTTTCGTAATTTGAGCTTCCCAAATAACGCTACATAAGTTTTCTGCTAATAATTTTAAAGATTGATTTACAAAACTTTTAACATCAATAATTTTACTGGTTGATTCTTTTTCGGAGAATTTAAATCCAAAATCTTTTAAAAAGGATAAACTATTGTCATCTAAAACAAAATCCGCTGTTTCAAATCCAAGGTCAGTCCGTTCATCAATAATTAAAACTTTAGCACCGTTAGCTGATAAAGTAACTGCAAAAGCCAAAGCGCTTATATTAATTCCATGAATCAAAATCTCTGATGAAGAGGGAATGGTCATTTTGTTTTTTGTATCAGAAAGATAGTTGGCTTTTTATGCAAATCTATTTTTTCGGATTTCCACTCGGCAATAGTTTTTGTTTGTACAAATTCTTCTTCTGCGGTAAGGTTAGAAGCCACACAAAGTTTTGTTTGGTTGCTACAGCTTGCCAAAATATCATTAAATAAAGGATTGTTTCTGAAAGGGGTTTCTATAAAAATTTGAGTCTGTTTAAAACGTTCAGAAAAACTTTCTAATTCTTTAATCCTTTTAATCCTTTCAGATTTATCTATAGGAATATAACCATGAAAAGCAAAAGCTTGTCCATTAAAACCAGAAGCCATTAAGGCTAAAAGAATGGAACTTGGACCTACTAAAGGCACAACTTTTATTCCTCTCTTGTGTGCTTCGGTTACAATTTCTGCACCTGGGTCTGCAACTCCTGGGCAACCGGCCTCGCTCATTAAACCTACGTTTTCGCCTTTTTCTAAACCTTCAAAATATGGTTTTAAACTAAATCCGCGTTCGTGTTTTCCATAATCATGGATAATTAATTCGCTTTGCGGAGTTTGTAAACCTGCAAATTTTAAACATCGTCTTGCGGTTTTTTCATTTTCAACAATATATTCTTTGATTTGATTGATGGTTTCACTCAAAAACGGAGTTAAGGATTTTGCTTCGGCACCATCAGCCATAACAACGGGAATAAGATATAAAGTGCCTTTTGCCATGTTACAA
>JACMNZ010000111.1 GCA_014378285.1 Pseudopedobacter sp. | reverse complement strand
ATTAAAAATATAATAAACATCCTTAATTTAATAGTTTAAGGATGTTTTTGTTTTTTAAATGCCTGTTTACTGTAATACTGCCAGCTACATAGCCTAAGGCAATAGCCAAAGGGTAATCCCCTGCCCAATGCACTTTATTATTCATCATCGCAAAACCAGTTAACCCAATTAAAGAATAACCAACCGGTTTAATCCATTTTTTTTCTGGGTAATTTTTAGATAATACGGTTACCGTAGCCATCATAGTACTCAAGTGTCCAGATGGAAAGCTGTCATAATTATCTATTTCATTTTTAAAATTATTAAAAGAAGGAAAAGCACTCCATCTTCCGCCTGCAAAATTAGCTCGACTTGGCGTTTGTCTGCCACTTAAACGTTTTAATATTTGGGTTGATATGCCCATAGAAAAAAAAGTTTCCGTTAAATCACTTGCCGTTTGTAAAGATTTATAGTCGTTTTTGAAATTTCCATAAATAAACAAACCCGCAGCAATATACATACTTGTTCCTCCTTCGCCCATTTGGTAAAACACAGTATTTAAATTAGTTGGTATTTTGATAATCCTAGTGCCAGCAACTTTCAGCGGAACACTAAAAGAATTTTCAGGAGATAAATTGATAAACGCTCCAAAATTTTTGGCTGCATTTAGGAAATTTTGATCTTGCCATAAAAGCAACGCAGTGGTCGCCGAGGTTATTCCTAAACCTTTCCAATTTTCTTTTTGAACAGGACTTTTTGCGATTAGCCATAAATCTTGAGGAACATGGGTTATAAAGCCAAATGGTTTTGGTTTATAATACGTTTCATTAAGGCTATCTAACTGATTTTTATTTGTTTGCGCCTCAACGCTCCCAAAATAAGTAAAGCAAAAAATAAAAAGAACAAAACGATTACGCATACACAAGATTAACTTTTCAAATATAAATTATCTAAGAGTTAAAAAGATAGCTTTTTAAAAGGATAAATTTAGTTTCTGTCATTTTTTACCCAAAAGAAGAATAGCACTTTAATTTTCTATTTATTATGTTTTTAGAATTAATTTATGTGAGCTAAGGCTTAAATTTGCCCTTTTAACCCTACTTTTTAGTATGTAGAATCATCCTTGAAATTAGTTCCATTTTCGAATTTTGAGAAAAAGTTGTTTAAACCATGATTATCAGTACTCTAAGATATTCAGTATTAAATTTCGAAGTAAATCAAAGATAGCCACACAACTCCGTGAACTCTGAACCTTCTGTTGTTAAATATAAACACCTGATATTAGAAAGTTTAAACGCCACATTAATTAATGAACTTGCGATAAAATTATCATAGAGCAAAACTCTTTCTTTAAATTTCTCTTATTGTACAGTATACACTATATTTGCAAATTAATCAGAAAGTATGGAAACCGTTAGTACTCCAATTAATTATTTACCCATTATATTACAATTGGTTGTGGCATTAGGTTTTGTGACATTTACTATGGTTTTAACCCACATGATTGGGCCAAAACGTAAAACAACTGATGTTAAATTAACCGCTTTTGAATCAGGTATAGAAGTCATCGGAAATGCTCGTCAACCATTTTCCATCAAATATTTCTTAGTAGCTATTTTATTCGTTCTTTTTGATGTGGAAGTGATATTTATGTATCCTTGGGCAGTAAACTTTCGTGAGTTCGGTTTAAATGGATTAATTGAAATGTTCATCTTCATGGGGACTTTACTTTTGGGCTTTATTTACGTGTTGAAGAAAAAAGCCTTAGAATGGGATTAAGGTAGAATAGTTATAAATAAGAAGCAATTCCTCAAATCAATGTAAATCTTGATAAATTTGAGGCTTTAATAAAACATCAAAACGCCTTTTAAGTTATATTATAAAAGGAGATTACATTTATGAGTGATATCAATTTAGTAGAGGCTCCGGCCGGTGTAGAGGGATCGGGTTTTTTTGCCACTTCGTTAGAAAAAGTGATAGGTATGGCAAGGGCAAATTCTTTATGGCCTTTACCTTTTGCAACATCTTGTTGCGGTATTGAGTTTATGGCTACCATGGGTTCTCATTATGATTTTTCACGCTTCGGTTCAGAACGTCCTTCATTTTCGCCTCGTCAGGCAGATTTATTGATGGTAATGGGAACCATCGCAAAAAAAATGGCACCTGTTTTAAAGCAAGTTTATATTCAAATGGCAGAGCCGCGTTGGGTAATTGCTGTTGGCGCCTGTGCAAGTAGCGGAGGTATTTTTGATAGTTATTCTGTCTTACAGGGTATAGATGAAATTATTCCTGTAGATGTTTATGTGCCAGGTTGCCCACCTCGTCCAGAAGCCATTATCAATGGGTTTAACAAAATACAAGATTTAGTAAGGAGTGAATCTCTAAGAAGAAGAGACTCTGAAGAATATACAGCATTATTAGCAAAATACGGAATCCAGTAATGGCAAAAATAGCTAATCAAGACATAACGGATAAATTAAACACCAAATTTGGCAATCAAATCACAGCGATTTCTGAACCTTTTGGTTTATTAAGTTTTGAAACCTCAGTAACTGCAATCTCAGAAGTTTTATCGTTTTTGAAATCGGATACAGAGTTAAAATTTAATTACCTAACTGATATTACTGCCGTTCACTATCCAGAGAAAAAAGAAGCTTTAGGTGTAATTTATCATTTGCATAGTTTAACAAATAATGTAAGGGTAAGAATAAAGGTCTTTATTACAACGGCTAATCCAAATATCCCAACCGCTACTACGTTGTGGGAAGGAGCAAACTGGATGGAACGTGAAACTTTTGATTTCTTCGGGATTAATTTTACAGGTCATCCAAATTTGGTAAGGATATTAAATGTTGATGATATGACTGTTTTCCCAATGAGAAGAGAATATCAACTAGAAGATCCAAACAGAATAGATAAAAAAGATTATTTCTTTGGACGTTAAGACAATTTAATGAGCAATTTTATAACAGAAACATCTCCAAATCGTCCTTATTATACAGATAATGACCCTCAGGGAGATTTAACGACATTAAACTTAGGACCAACACACCCTGCAACTCACGGAGTATTCCAAAATGTTTTGCAAATGGATGGAGAACGAATTGTGAGTGGTGTTTCTACCATTGGATATATTCACAGAGCTTTTGAAAAAATAGCCGAACATCGCCCGTTTTACCAAATTACTACCCTTACAGATAGGATGAATTACTGTTCATCGCCAATAAATAACATGGGTTGGCACATGACGGTAGAGAAACTTTTAGGAATTGAAATGCCTAAACGTGTAGATTATCTGAGGGTAATTGTTATGGAGCTAAGTCGTATTACAGATCATTTAATATGTAATGGGATTTTAGGTGTTGATACTGGTGCCTTTACGGGTTTCCTTTATTTAATGGAAGAACGTGAGCATATTTATGAGATTTTTGAGGAAATTTGCGGAGCTAGATTAACTACAAATATTGGTAGAATAGGTGGTTTTGAACGTGATTTTAACGATATAGCTTTTGCGAAAATCGAGAAGTTTTTAGAGAAATTTCCTCCAATCTTAAAGGAGTTTGAAACTTTATTTAATAGAAACAGAATATTTATAGACCGTACATCTGGTGTAGGTGCCGTTGATCCAGAAACCGCTTTGAATTATAGTTGGAGCGGCCCAATTTTAAGGGCAACAGGCGTAGATTATGATGTAAGGGTAAATGAACCTTATTCTTCTTATCAGGATTTCGATTTTGAAATTCCGGTTGGTACCAAAGGTGATGTTTACGATCGTTTCATCCTTCGTAATGAAGAAATGTGGCAAAGCTTAAGAATTATTGAACAAGCAATGGAAAAATTGAAGAAAGAACCTAAAGGTATTTTCCATGCTGATGTTCCTGAGTTTTATTTACCACCAAAAGAAAAAGTTTACAATAATATGGAAGCCTTAATTTATCACTTTAAAATTGTAATGGGTGAGGTAGATACTCCAAAAACAGAAGTTTATCATGCTGTTGAGGGTGGAAACGGAGAGTTAGGTTTTTATTTGATTAACGATGGTGGAAGAACCCCTTATCGTTTACATTTCCGCAGGCCAAGTTTCATTAATTATCAGATGTATGCGCCAATGAGTGGTGGAATGTTATTGTCTGATGCCATTATTAATATGTCTAGTTTGAACATTATAGCAGGAGAATTAGATGCTTAGCGTAACTGAAACACAAGAAATTACATTTTCTGCCGATTTATTAAATAAAATGGGCGAAGCAGTAAGTCATTTTCCAGATGGAAAACAGAAATCTGCTCTGTTACCAATTTTGCATGATGTACAAGCAGAATTTGGTTGGATAAGTCCAGAAGCAATGGATAAAGTT
>JACMNZ010000543.1 GCA_014378285.1 Pseudopedobacter sp. | reverse complement strand
TGTAAAAAAAGATACAGGAAACAAAATGCTGTGTGCAGAAGAAAACAATTTTAAAAACGATGATATAAAGCTGAATATACCAAAAGGCATTCTTTATAACGATTTAGATTTTTTATTTAGCGAAAGTAAGAAACCCAGTTATTCGGTTTCTAAAATCTACAAAATTCATAATAAATACACACCAGTTCATGATGTTTTTGAATTATCAATTAAACCAGATAGTTCTCTTAAAAACTTAGATAAATTGGTAATCTTCAATTCTGTATATGGCTATCAAGGAGGTAATTATAAAGATGGGTATGTAACTGCAAACCCAAAAGTATTAGGAGATTTCTATCTTCGCTATGATAGTATAGCACCAATTATTACCGCTGTAAACATCAAACAAGGTGCAAATCTATCGGCCCAAAATCAAATTATCTTAAGAATTGGAGATAACTTATCAGGTATTAAAAGTTTTAACGGCTATATAGATGGCGACTGGGTTTTAATGGAATATGACTATAAAACTGGCAGACTGTGGAATGATTTAGATAAAAACTTAAAGCCCGGTAAACATACTTTTGGTTTGCTTGTTAGCGATAATAAAGACAATAAAAATTTATATTCAATTAGTTTTATCAGATAAGATATGTCAGAATTAACCAAAGGAGATTTAGCACCTCAATTTACAGCTAAGAATCAAAATGGAGAAAGTGTTTCCTTAAACAATTTTAAAGGGAAAAAAGTAGTCTTGTATTTTTACCCAAAAGATAATACACCAGGTTGCAATGCAGAAGCCTGTAATTTTAGAGATAATTATCAATTTTTGATTGGTAAAGGATTTATAGTTTTAGGTGTTAGTACTGATGATGAAAAGTCTCACAAAAAATTCGAGACTAAATTTGAATTGCCCTTTACATTAATTGCCGATACCGAAAAAGAAATAGTAGAGAAATATGGTGTTTGGGTAGAGAAGAATATGTACGGCAAAAAATATATGGGTACTTCCCGTAAAACTTTTATAATTGATGAAGAAGGTAAAATTGAAGCTATAATTGAAAAAGTAGATACTCAAAACGCTTCCCAGCAAGTATTGGATGCATTAGGTTAGTCTTTAAGTTTGATCAATTCACTTCTATGGTTGAATTAAGCTATTTATTACAAAGAATTAAACAAAATAATTACCGCAATAGGAGAGGATTTCTGAAATAAGGGAATTAAAAAAATTATAATAACATAACACTCTAATAAACCTTTAGGTTATTTTGATTTTTTAGACTAGATGACCAAATTTTAAACTTTTAAAACAAACTGCTTACAGCAACATAAAATAATCAGATTCTACTGCCATTAATCCTAACAAGATTTAGCTTTTCTTCGTTTTACGCTAAATCCCCAACATTTGCGATGGAATTTGTTTTCTTACATATTTTCCCTCGCTTTAGGCAGTTTTAGAATTTATATTAGAATTATACCGCTTTAAATTCTTTAAACAGTAATCATTAAGTTTAAATGGATTTCAGAAGTTTTTAAAAGGAAATTTCATGAAATTTGCTATGTGCTTAAAAAAATGATAAAATCACTTGCAATTCAAACAAGTTTATTAAAAATTGGTTATCAATATGTTAAGTAAATTTTTAAGCATTCAGGTTGGTTTACATGATAGAATTCATTACATCTCACACGTTATATATCCCCTTTATAACTTTAAATGTTATAATTATTTATAAAATCATCAAAAATGTGCTAAGGGATGATAATAGAAAAAATGATGATGATGATGATGAAGGAGGTATTTTAGCAAATAATAACCCTGTTTTGGACTTGCCTCCTGGTGTAACTCTACCTATTTCATCTAAAGAACCAGTTTTGAACGATTAATTTTAATAAACAAAAGCCTATTAATTCAATATAGAATCAATAGGCTTTTGTTTATTTATCTTTTGGTACACAGTTGGGTACTGTTTTACCTTCTTTCTTTTTGGTACCTACCTGGTGGTAATCTTTCCAACAAGGATCTTCTTTCTTTTTCTCTTTACTTTTTGTCTTACTCATGGTTTCTAATTTTAAAATTATTAAACCATTTTTATGCCACTAATTTATAGATGATGAGGAGTTTGACATACTTTCTGCTAATTTAATGGCATTGTAGGTATTAACAATACCTCCAGAAATACATAAATCCGTAAAAGGAATAGTTTTTTCCTTTTTGTCAACTGTTAAATCTACATCATGATTAATTTTTACAACAGATTGCATAATGATATTCTTAACCTGTACAGCACTTAATTTTGGATAGTAACTTCTAATTAAAGTTGCTAAACCAGCTACAACAGGCGAAGCCATACTTGTACCATCTTCCTCGGTATAAGTAGAATTTGGTGTGGTAGAATTAATACGCACTCCGGGAGCAAAAACATCTACTGTGGTTTTACCATAGTTAGAAAACGAAGCTTTTAATGAATTATCATTTATAGGTCCAGAAGCACCAACTTCAATCCATGAAGGTGCGGCAGTTCCTGATTTATCTGCATACATTCTATTTGGGAAATTCTTGCTTTTATCCAAGTCCAAATTCATGTTATCATTCCCTGCTGCATGTATTAAAAGTACATCTTTAGAGATCGCATATTTAACAGCAGCATCTACCGCGTCTTTATTTGGCGAATATCCCTTACCAAAACTCATGTTGATCACTTTTGCGCCATTATCAGTTGCATATCTAATCGCGTTAGCAATGTCTTTATCACGTTCATCGCCGTTAGGCACAGCCCTAATTGGTAAAATAATGGCATGGTTTGCAACCCCCTTAATTCCAATACTATTATCTCTAACTGCCCCAATAATACCCGCAACATGAGAACCATGTAAAGCATCTGGGCCTTTAGAATTATTGTTACCGTATATTTTTTGGGTAGGATTGTTTTCATCATCCCCAACAATATTTCTAGGATTATAATCCATGTTGTAATTATATTCTACTTGTTCTTTAAAATGGTCAAAAGCGCCATCAATCTGTTCCTTTTTAAAAGTGATAAAATCCGATTCTTCTTTCATTACATTTAACATTACTTTCTTAATTTGCGATTCTTCAGGTCCGGTAGCATTAAAAGCCTCAAAATCTGCTAAAGTTGGGTTTTCTTTACCTATCTTTTTAACAACGTTTTCTAAAACTGTTTTGAAACCATAAATACCGTTTAGGTTATTCCTTGCTTCGGTTAATTTTTGGGTCAATTCTGCTTTCATATCCTTATAATTCAGATACGCTGCCACTTCGTTTTTAGAAAGTGAATCAACACTTTTATTTGCGAATTTGGTGTCTAATCTTCTTATTTCTCTTACCAACTCCAGAGTTTCAAACTCTACGTCGCCATTAGGGCCACCTAAAAAATTCCAACCATTGATATCATCTGCATAACCATTTTTATCGTCATCTTTCCCGTTTAATTTTTCTTTTGGATTGGTGTAGATTACGCTTTTTAAATCCTCGTGGGTTATATCTACTCCCCCATCAATCACAGCAACGATAACATCAACACCTTTTTTATTTTTTAAAAGCTCTTGGTAGGCTTTTTCTGTACTGATGCCAAATGTAGTATCGCTAATAAGATCTAAATTTTGCCAATTAATTTTATAGCTAAGGTTTTGAGCTTGACTTATAAATGGGCTTACAAGAAAAGCTAGGGCTATTAAAAAAGATTTACTT
>JACMNZ010000542.1 GCA_014378285.1 Pseudopedobacter sp. | reverse complement strand
CCATAGCACCAGGTTGGGTAGATACGGATATGGCGCAGGAAGGTTTACAAGGAATCGCCGATGGAATTGGGATTAGCAAAGCGGAGTTTTTTGATATGGCTATGCAAAGTGTCCCGTTAAAAAAAATGAGCCAACCTCAAGAAATTGCTGATTTAGTTTCCTACTTGTTGAAACAACAATCTATCACCGGACAAACAATTGATATCAATGCAGGATCGGTGATGAATAGTTAGGTTGTTTGGGTAAATATATATTTAATAGGATCGAGATATAATTTTATTGGTTTCTCAGCCAATAAACATTTTAACATGCACAAACAAATAATTGAAATCAAACTGTCATAAAATTAAAAACTACGATCAATAATTTCTTGCTTAAGGCATTTAAGCAAAATAAGTATATCTATCATTATTGACTTAAGGAAAACTTTATCAAATTTAAACCTACTTTTTAATTTCATGCTCTATTAAAGAATTGTATTTTTGTAGATTAAGTATAAAGCAATTATGAGCAAAACGAGTAGAAAGCAAGATGCTTTGGATTATCATTCCCAAGGCAGGCCAGGTAAAATTGAAGTTATACCAACCAAACCCACCAACTCACAAGGAGATTTAACATTAGCATACTCGCCCGGGGTGGCAGAACCTTGTTTAAAAATAGCAGAAAACGTAGAAGATGTTTATAAATATACTGCAAAAGGCAACTTAGTAGCTGTGATTAGTAACGGAACGGCAGTTTTAGGTTTAGGAGATATAGGCCCAGAAGCTGCAAAACCCGTAATGGAAGGTAAAGGTTTGCTATTTAAAATTTTTGCAGATATAGATGTTTTTGATTTAGAGCTTGACGTAAAAAACGTCGATGATTTTGTAAAGATTGTTAAAGCTCTTGAACCAACTTTTGGAGGTATCAACCTAGAGGATATTAAGGCTCCAGAATGTTTTGAGATTGAAAGAAGGCTTAAAGCCGAGATGAAAATCCCTGTAATGCATGATGATCAGCATGGCACTGCAATTATCTCTGCTGCAGCCCTTATCAATGCTTGCGAATTACAAAAAAAGAAACTTGATAAAGTTAAAATAGTAGTTAACGGAGCTGGTGCTGCTGCTATTTCTTGCACTAGGTTATACGTTTCTTTAGGGGCAAATAAAGAGAACATTGTAATGGTGGATAGAAGTGGAGTAATTAGAGCCGATAGAGAAAATCTTGAGGGTACTAAACTAGAATTCGCTACAAAAAGAAATATCCACACACTAGATGATGCCATGAAAGATGCGGATGTTTTCATCGGGCTTTCATCTGCAGATGTTTTATCGGCGGAAGCATTAAAATCTATGGCCAAAAACCCAATCGTTTTTGCTATGGCTAATCCAAATCCAGAAATTGCTTACGAATTAGCCATTAAAACCCGTAAGGACATGATTATGGCTACAGGAAGGTCTGATTATCCAAACCAAGTGAACAACGTTTTAGGTTTTCCATATATTTTTAGAGGAGCCTTAGATGTACGCTCTACTGCCATTAATGAAGAAATGAAAATTGCTGCTGTTAAAGCAATTGCAGATTTAGCCAAAGAAAATGTTCCGGAAGCGGTAAATATGGCTTATAACGCTAAAAACATTAAATACGGTAAAGAATACATCATCCCAAAACCAATAGATTTTAGGTTAATCACTACTGTTGCGCCCGCTGTTGCAAAAGCAGCAATGGATTCTGGCGTTGCCAGACATGCTATTACAGATTGGGAACAATATAAAATTGATTTACAAAAACGTTTAGGAATGGATGATGCTTTAATGCGCTCCATTACCAACAAGGCTAAATCTGACCCTAAGAAAGTGGTTTTTGCTGAAGCGGATAATTATAAAATATTAAAGGCTGCCCAAATTGTTAAAGATGATGGTATTGCGATACCTATTTTACTTGGAAAGAAAGACATTATTAATAAAATTATTGAAGAAAACGAGCTTGAGCTGGAAGGTGTTGAAATTATCGACCCTTTAGAAGAGGTGGAAATGTTTGAAAAATACGCTCAGAATCTTTACGAAAAAAGGCAAAGAAGAGGTATCACCTTATATGAAGCCCGTAAAAGTATGAGGGATAGAAATTATTTTGGTGCTTCTATGGTAGAGTTTGGCGATGCAGATGCTTTAATTTCTGGGTTGACAAAAAATTATGCATCAACCGTTAAACCTGCATTGCAAGTTATTGGCACAGAAGAAGGTGTTAATCGTGTGGCAGGAATGTATTTGATGCTGACTAAAAAAGGACCTATTTTCTTCGCCGATACCACAATAAACGTTAATCCTAATGTTGAAGAATTGGTGGATATTACTATTTTGGTTAACAAATCTGTTAAGCAATTTAATATCAAACCACGTATTGCTATTTTATCTTACTCAAATTATGGTTCTAATGAAGGAGAAGTGCCTCATAAAACCAGAGAAGCAGTAAGAATACTTCATGAGAAACATCCTGAGATCAAAGTAGATGGAGAAATGCAAGCAAATTTTGCATTAAACAAGGATTTGTTAAACGATAATTTTCCTTTCTCTAAATTAAAAAATAACCCTGCCAATACTTTGGTTTTCCCAAGTTTGGATGCAGGAAACATTGCTTATAAACTTTTGCAAGAAATTGGAGGTGCTGAAGCGGTTGGTCCTATCCTTTTAGGATTGAATAAACCTGTACACGTTCTGCAATTGGGAAGTTCTGTTAGGGAAATTGTAAATATGGTAACCATTGCCGTTGTAGATGTGCAAGCCAAAGAACATTTAAGACCACATAAAAAAAGTTCATCAAAAACTAAAAAATAATTATGTACGCATATATAGATGGCAAACTAGCTTTTAAATGCCCAGCTTATGTGGTAATTGATGCTGGCGGAGTAGGTTATCATATTCATATCTCTTTAAATACTTACAGCGCCATTAAAGATCAAGAGCGCTGTAAGTTATATACTTGGTTAGCCGTAAAAGAGGATTCTCATACTTTATATGGATTTGCAGATGAAGGCGAAAGAAGGCTTTTTCTTCATCTGATTTCAGTAAATGGAATTGGGCCTAATACAGGAAGAATGATGCTTTCTTCTATTTCCCCAGTAGAAATTGAACAAGCAATTATCAGCGGAGATGTAAATGAAATTAAACGTATAAAAGGGATTGGACCAAAATCGGCACAACGCTTAATCATTGAATTACAGGACAAATTGAAAAAAGATGGTACTGGGACATTAATTTCTATACCTGTAAATAATACTTCTAAAGATGAAGCGTTAAGTGCTTTGGTGATGTTAGGCTTTGTTAAAAATACTGCAGAAAAGGCAGTTGATGCGGCGGTAAAATCATCTTCTGAACCATTGAGTGTAGAAACGATCATAAAAATTGCGCTGAAAACCTTATAATCACAAATCCTAACGAGTAACGCTTGAAAATTAATTTTACCTATCTTATTCATAGATTAAGTATGATTTGCGCTTTGCTTATTTTAAGCTTTAGCGCCTTTACGCAATCTATTCCGCAAGATTCTTTAAAAATAAAATATCCCGTTAAGGATAATTACGTTACTCCATTTTCTGGTAATAATAGTTTGTTTTTCCCAAACCCTCAGAACGTTAAAAAAACTGTTGAGTATGATCCAAAAACAAAAAAGTATATAATTAAGGAAATGATTGGCGCCAAGCTGATTAAACCTCCGTTGTACCTAACTTTTAAGGAATACCAACAATTAGAAGAAAAAAAAATCATTGATTCTTACTGGAAAAACCTCGTAACTACCAGTAAACAATTAGAAAAAGATGGTTTTATTCCAGAAGTTAGGGTTAAAAGTAAAACTTTTGAAAAGATTTTTGGTAGTGATGTTATCAGTATCCAACCTCGTGGATCTGCAGATTTAACTTTTTCTGGTAACATTAACAGGAACGAAAACCCACTTTTTAATGAGCGTCAACGTACTACTGGAAATTTCGATTTTAACCAGCGCATACAAGCTAACGTTATAGGAAACATCGGCGAAAAGCTAAAAATTAATTTTAACTATAATACTGAAGCTCAGTTTGATTTTGAGAACCAAGTAAAATTAGAATACACAGGTACAAAAGATGAAATCATCAAAAAAATTGAGGCTGGTATAGTAAATTTCCCCCTTAATACTACGTTAATTAGTGGTAGCCAGGCTTTATTTGGGGTAAAAACTCAATTGCAATTTGGGAGGTTGGGCGTTACCACCATGTATTCGCAACAAAAATCGCAATCAAAAGAAATTAACATTACAAATGGTGCGCAACAAAACGAGTTTAGGTTAAGTACCGATAATTACGAAGCAAATAAGCATTATTTTTTAGCTCAATATTTTAGGAATAATTATAACCGAGCAATGGCAAATTTACCCATTGTTACTTCCAACATCAATATCACAAAAATTGAGGTTTGGATAACTAACCGAAGTAATAGCACTACCGACTCGAGAGATGTTTTGGCTTTTATGGATTTGGGAGAAAACAAACCTTATAACACTACGCTTTTTAAAGGCGGTGCGGGATTTTCTGCTTTACCCGCGGGTTTTACCGGACCTGGTTTTAATCAGCAATCCAATAATTTATTGCAAAATATTCCTACTACATCAAGGTTTACCAACTCAAACGATATTGACAATTATTTTCAAAATAGTGGCAAGCTTGATAATTATAACAAAGTAACCTACGCCAGAAAATTAACTGAAAGAGAATTTACCATAAACCCCTTATTGGGCTATATTTCTTTAAATAATGCGCTTAACGCCGATGAAATTTTATCGGTTGCTTACAGATACACGGTTAATGGTGTGGAATATCAGGTTGGAGAATTTTCTCAGGATGTACCAGTTGACCCAAATAATCCGCAGCTTTTATACACCAAATTATTAAAGAACGAGACCATCAAAACTAATTTACCTCTTTGGGATTTGATGATGAAAAATATTTATTCTTTGGGAGCTTATCAAATTAGCCCTAACGATTTTAGGTTAAACATTTTTAGGTTGGATGATAAATCTAGTATCGAAAAACCTTTGATTGAAGAAGGGGCAGCACTTGCTGGAAAGTTATGGTTGCAGGTAACTAATCTTGATAGGTTAAACCAACAAAACTCAAAAGAACCCGACGGCTTTTTTGATTTTTTAGAAGGTTTGACCATTGATTCTCAAAATGGAAAAATAATTTTTCCAACAATTGAGCCTTTTGGTAAAGATTTAGCCACTCAGTTTAATCCCTCAACAGAACAAAATCTTATCGCAAAATACGTTTACCAACCTTTATATGACTCTACAAAAGTTATTGCGCAACAATTTTTCCCAGGATTAAATCGGTATATAATTAAAGGGACTTATCAATCTTCGGTAAGTTCAGAGTTTCAGTTAAACGCCATTAATGTGCCAGAAGGTTCTGTTGTGGTTACCGCAGGTACGCTTAAACTAACTGAAGGAGCAGATTATACTGTTGACTATAATATTGGAAGGGTAAAGATTTTAAATGAAGCTTTATTAAACTCAGGGCAACCCATTAAAATTAAATTAGAAAGCAACGAACTTTTTGGCATCCAACAAAAATCGCTTTTTGGTACAAGGTTAGATTATCGGGTTAACCCAAATTTTAATGTTGGTGCTACATTGTTAAATTTAAAGGAAACTCCGCTTACCCAAAAAGTAAATTTTGGGGAAGAATCTATCTCAAACACCATTTATGGTTTTGATATGAACTATAGTACAAACAGTAGGCTTTTAACCAGATTGGTAGATAAAATCCCCTTCGTATCTACTAAAGAAACCTCTTCCATTACATTTAATGGCGAGTTTGCTAAATTTAATCCTGGCCATCCAAAAGCCTTAAATTTTGCAGGTAGCGAGAATGGAGCAAGTTATATTGATGATTTTGAGGGTAGTCGTTCAATTATCGATCTAAAAGGATCAACAGCTTGGCAAATTTCTGGTACGCCACAACTTTTTCCAGAATCGCAATTAAGTAACGACCTTTCTTATGGATTTAACCGAGCAAAACTATCATTCTTCAATATCGATCCTGTATTTTATAGTCGTACCAGCAATTTAACTCCGCCAAATATCCAAAATAATAAAACAGAACTTTCTAACCATTATGTAAGGGAGGTTTTAGAAACAGAAGTTTTTCCATTTAAACAAACTGCAACAGGTACGCTTTTCAATATCGCCACATTTAATATGGCTTATTACCCAACATTGCGTGGGCCTTATAATTTTACTACCACGGGCTTAAACCCAGATGGTACCTTAAACAACCCAAAAAACCGCTGGGGCGGGATGTTTAGAAGAATTGAAACTAATGATTTTACAGCTTTAAACATTGAATTTATAGAGTTTTGGGTTTTAGACCCTTATATATATAAACCAAATTCTGCCGGTGGCGATTTATATTTCAATATCGGAAGTTTATCCGAGGATATTTTAAAGGACGGTAGAAAGAGTTTAGAAAATGGCCTACCTGCAGACGGCGACTTAACGAAAACCGATGAAACCATTTGGGGAAGAGTCCCAAAATTACAACCCGTTATCCAAGCTTTTGATAACGACCCAAATGCTAGACAAACTCAAGATGTAGGTTTAGATGGTTTAAACAATGTTAACGAGCAGCAAAAATATCAGGCCATCGTTAACCAAGCTTCGGCAATTTTAAACCCGCAAGCTGCAACGCTCTTAAGAAACGACCCATCTACAGATGATTACGTTTATTTTAGAGGAAACCAATTAGATGCTGCTAATGCTAATATTTTAAAACGTTATGAAAACTATAACGGAACAGATGGAAACTCTAAAACCTCACAACAATCTTTAGATGCTACCGGCATAGAAAATTCTGCTTCAACAGCTTTGCCTGATGGCGAGGATATTAATAGAGATAATAATTCTTCAAAGTCTGACGAATATTACCAATATAAAGTTAGCGTAAGACCTCAAGATTTGGTGGTTGGTAAAGGTTTTATTACCGATAAGGTGACCTCTGAAGTAAACCTTGCAAACGGAAAAAAGCAAACTGTAAACTGGTATCAGTTTAAAGTGCCAATTGCACAATATACCAGCAAGGTTGGCAACATCCAAGATTTTAAATCCATCCGCTTTATGCGCTTGTTTATGACAGATTTTGCGGATACTACTATTTTAAGATTTGCAAGATTACAATTGGTACGTGGCGAGTGGCGCAGATTTAATTCAGAAAATACACCTGCAAAAGTATTGGCAGATCCTGCTTTAAACAATCCGGGTTTAGACAATTCTACTTTAGATGTAAGTACAGTAAATCTAGATGAAAACGGAAGTAGGACCCCAATTCCTTATGTAATTCCTCCTGGCATTCCAACAGAAAAAGACATATCTAACTTTAGGGGAGATACCCGCCAAAACGAGCAATCTTTATCTGTAGTGGTTAAAAACCTAAGAGACGGTTATGCAAGGGCTGCTTTTAAAACCACTATTAATGATGTAAGGTCTTACCGCCGTTTGCAAATGTATGTACATGCCGAAGGTGATTTAGTAAAAGATGGTGATATTAACGCGTTTATTAGGTTAGGTACAGATTATCAGGATAATTATTATGAATACGCTATCCCAACAAAAGTCACTTTGCCCGGCACAAGAGATCCTAATTTAATTTGGCCAGATGCTAATAAATTTGATATTGAGTTTAGGCTTTTCCAATTAGCTAAAACCGCAAGAAACAGCGCTTTTTTAAACGGACAACCTTGGCCTGTAAACGTTCCATATATTTATAATGATGGTGTAAATACGATTACGGTTAAAGGTCAACCAGATTTAAGTAAGTTGCGCATTTTGATGCTGGGGGCAAGAAATCCGTTAAAAACCAATACAAGACCTACCGATGATGGTTTAGAAAAAACTATAGAGCTTTGGTTTAACGAGTTACGTTTAACCGATTTTGATGAGCGTGGAGGTTGGGCGGCAACAGCCAGATTAAATGCAAAATTGGCGGATTTTGGAGATGTAACCTTATCAGCAAATAAAAGTACCATAGGTTTTGGTTCTTTAGATAACCGTGTATCGGAAATCAGCAGAGCCGATAATCAGTTTTTTGATGTCTCTTCTAGCTTAGAACTAGGTAAGTTTTTCCCTGCAAAATCAGGAATTAAAATCCCTTTGTTTATCAATTATTCTAGTCAATTGAGCACTCCTCAATATGATCCAAGAAACCCTGATATCGAATTAAAAAATATTTTGAATGAAGTATCCTCGCAAACAAAAGATTCTATCAAAAATTATGCAGAGGATTACACCCAACGTAGAAGCATAAACTTTACCAATGTGCGTAAAATTAAGACTGATCCAAATGCGAAAAACCGTCTTTGGGATGTAGAAAACTGGAGTTTGACCTACGCATTCACAGGTTACGGACATCGAGATTTTATCAACAGAAATTCAGAACAAAGAACTTATAGAGGCGCTTTGGCTTATGATTATAACAATCCGGCTAAATTTTATAGCCCTTTTAATAAAGCGGTGAAATCTAAATATCTAAACCTGTTAAAAGATTTTAATTTCAGCTTATTGCCATCAGTTCTAAACTTTAGGGTAGAAGTTAATCGCCTTTACTCTGAAAACACTTTACGTAATAACGATCCTAATAATTTTATCCCGATAAGGACAACTTTCAATAAAAATTTCTTGATTAACAGATTATACGGAGTAAGTTGGGATTTAACAAAATCTTTAAAACTAGACTTTAATGCCACCAATCTTTCTGTAGTTGATGAGCCACAAGGTAGAATTACAGGTTTGGTAAGAGATACCATTTTACAAAACCTTAAAAGGCTTGGCCGTAACACCAATTATAATCATACCGTTAGTTTAAGCTATACTATTCCGTTAAATAAAATCCCAGGATTAGATTTTATTAGCGTTTTAACTCGTTACCAAACACAGTTTAATTGGATGACGGAGCCGTTATTAACCTTAGAAGACCCTAACATCAATTTTGGTAATAGCATACAAAACTCACGTACGGTACAGGTAAACCCTACTTTAAACATGAATTTATTGTATAATAAATTTGGTTTTTACCGCAGGCTTAACGACCCAAATAGCAGCGAAGGTGGAAAGTTTTTAGTCAATTTATTAACAAGTTTGAAAAACGTAAGCGGGTCTTACATCAAAAACGACGGGACTTTCTTGCCCGGCTATTTACCTAATACAGATGTTTTTGGTTATAGTTTAGACGCTAATGCGCCAGGAGTTGGGTTTATTTTAGGCTCACAAGAAGATATTAGAGGTAAAGCATTGGCAAATGGCTGGTTAACAAGAGACACCATACAAAATCAGCTATATAAAACTGCTTTAAACACCAAGTTAAATTTAAGGGGGACTTTAGAACCCTTTAAAGATTTTAGGATAGAACTGAATGCTTTTAAAAACAGCAGCGAAGTGTTCACCACTAACTTCAGGTTTGCAAATACGTCAAATCAATTTGAGAGTTTAAGCCCAATTACCTCTGGCGATTATAGCATTTCCATTATTTCTTTAGGCAGTGCCTTTAAAGATGGCTTTGGTAAAAACTCCCCAGTTTTTCAACAATTTTTAACAAATCGTGGTGTGGTTTCTCAACGTTTGGGTAGGCAAAACCCAAATAGTAGTGGGCAAGTTGGCTTATTTGCAGATGGTTATGGAAGAACTTCTCAAGATGTAATAGTTCCTGCATTTTTAGCGGCCTATCAAAATAAAGATGCTGGTTCTGCTAGCTTAAATATGTTCCCTAAAATCCCGATCCCAAACTGGAGGATCAACTATAACGGCCTAACAAAAATAGACGCCATAAGCAACTTGTTTTCTGCCTTCGATTTAACTCATGCCTATAATTCTACCTACAACGTAAACAATTATAACTCGTTAATCAGATACTCAACCGCTAACGGAGCGGTAAATGTTAGGGATGCGGAAAACGACTTCTTGCCTTCTTTACAATTCTCACAGATTACTTTATTTGAGCAATTTGTGCCTTTATTGGGTATAGACATGAGGATGAAAAATAATATGACCGCCAATGTAGAGTATCGGAAATCACGGTCATTAAGTTTTAGCTTAACAAATAGTCAATTGGCATCACAAAAAGACCAAGCTTTTGTATTTGGTTTTGGTTACAGAACCGCCGATTTTAGATTCCCTTTTGGCTTATTCAAAAGTGTAAACCTCAAAAATGATTTAAACTTTAAACTAGATGTGGCCGTTAGAAATAACAAAACCGTTATCTATAGGGCAGACGTTCAAGACCCAGAAATTTCTGCAGGTTCAAAAAATATCACCTATCGCCCAAGTATAGATTATGTGCTTAATCAAAGATTTAACCTGAGGTTATTTTATGATACCAACATCACAAAACCTTATACTTCGCAAACCTTTGTTACCGCATTCACAAACTTTGGTGTAAACTTGAGGTTTACGATACAGTAGCATTTTCTGTTTTAAAAATTTAAAACACTATTTTTATAAAATGGCACTCAAATACATCCATATTAGAAACTTTAAATCTATTAAAGATAGCGGTGAATTAGAAATTAAGCCGTTAAATATATTAATTGGTGCAAATGGTGTAGGAAAAAGTAATTTCATTAGTTTCTTTAAGTTTCTAAACAATATTTATAATCAGGAAATACAACTTTATGTTAGTAAAAATGGCAGGGCTGATAACTTTCTGTATTTTGGTAGAAAAAACTCAGATTTTTTAGGCGGCAAAATAACTTTTGATAATGCCTACCAGAATCAATATGAGTTTTTGATGGAGCCAGATCAATCTGGTAATTTGATATTTTCTACAGAAAATAGTAATTATAATAATACTGGTAGGCTATGGAATAAATCAAGAATAAGTGAATTAGGAGTATCTGAAAGTATTTTAAAGGACTCTATAAATTTTAGAAATAAATATTTAAAAAGTTATTTAAAAGAACTTAAAATTTTTCATTTTCATGATACTAGTTTTAATTCAAAAATAAAACAAGCAAGCAACACCACTGATTACTCTTTTCTGCATGAAAATGGAGGCAATATAGCGGCATTCTTATATATGCTCCAAGAGGTTAACCATAGTCATTTTAAATTGATAGAAAAAGTGATTCAGTCTATCGCTCCTTTTTTTGATAAATTCTATTTAAAACCAGATGAGATTAATCCCCAGCAAATCTTTTTAAGATGGTTCGAGAAAGGTTCTGAACAATTATTTTCTGCACATAATTTTTCTGACGGAACATTAAGAATGATCTGTTTAACAACTTTATTGATGCAGCCAAAACCGCCAGGAACAATTATTATCGATGAGCCAGAGCTAGGATTGCATCCTTTTGCGATAAATAAGCTTGCTGCCATGATAAAAATTGCTGCTAATAATTCACAAATCATTGTTTCTACACAATCTGTAAACCTTGTTGATCAATTTAATGCTGATGATATCATAGTTGTTGAAAGGCAAAACAATCAAAGCGTTTTTATTAGACAGTCAGAAGAATCATTAAAAGATTGGTTAGAGGATTATAGTTTGGGAGAGTTATGGGAAAAAAACGTATTAGGAGGAAGACCTAAATGAGAGGATTGTATATTTTAGTAGAGGGGCAAACAGAAGAAGAATTTGTTAATGAAGTTTTAAAAGATTTCTTTTTAGAGAACGCAATCTTAGATGTTAGAGCTATAAAAATTCAAACTAGCCCGGGGTTTAAGGGCGGGGCTGTTAATTATCAAAGATACAAATCAAATATTAAAAGGATATTAGCAAGAGAAGAGGACATAATAGTTACTTCCTTGATAGATTACTATAAATTAAGTAGTGATTTCCCGAATTTTAAACTTCAAGATAAAATTAATGGAAAACCTGAAAAATTAGACTTTTTAGAATCGGAAATTTATAAAGATATTGACAACTCTAGATTCTTACCATATATTCAATTACACGAGTTTGAAGGATTATTGTTCTCACATCAAAAAGGATTTGATTATATACCAGGAATTTCTCTTAAAAATAGAGAATTATTAAAGGAAGCTGTAGAAGAGCATAATAATCCTGAATTATTAAATGACGGAGAAGAAACTGCGCCATCAAAAAGACTCAAAAAATTAATACCTTTCTATGAAAAAACTTTTCATGGCCCTTTAATTGCCGAAGAAATTTCTATTCAAATCATTAAAAGTAAATGTATAAGATTTAGCTTTTGGCTAGATAAACTTATTGATACATTTCATAATTCTGATAAACAAATTGGCAAAAATTAAAACTTCATACTTCTGTCAAAGCTGCGGCTTTGAGTCTGCTAAATGGTTGGGCAAATGCCCATCATGCCAACAATGGAATACTTTTGTAGAAGAAATTGTAGAAAAAGGAAACAGCAAAACACCCGATTGGAAAAGCGGAACATCAAATACAGTTTCTAGAGTTAACAAACCTTCAAAAGTTCAAGAAATTGAATATACCGAAGACCATCGATTAATTACTCCAGATAAAGAATTAAACCGAGTTTTAGGAGGTGGAATTG
>JACMNZ010000541.1 GCA_014378285.1 Pseudopedobacter sp. | reverse complement strand
TCGGCAAATCATAAGCTTTTACATCAATAAAGTTCTTAAAATATTTTTCAGTAGGATAAGATTCAATGTAAGAATTATTGAGTTTAGCAAGCCATTTTCTTTTGTATGGAGTAAAGACCACATAGGGTTTACCATCATCTTTTACAATTTCAGATTTCTCAAAAACGACTTGGTCTTTGTAGGTAAAAAAAGTAATATCTTTTTTAGAAAAATAAGTATTTAATGCTTCATCCCGTTCAAACGCATAAGGTTCATAATCATGATTTGTGTATACCGCCTCAATATCATAATCAGATAATATACCTGCCCAAACATCATCAGGTTTGCCATATTTTACTAATAAAGAAGAGTTTTGTTTTTGGATTTGAGTTTTGATTTTTTCAATTTCTTGATAAATAAATGTTATGCGGGCGTCGTCTTTGTCTTCTAACTTGTCTAATATGTTTTTATCGAAAATAAAAATTGGCAAGACTTTAAAACCACTTTTTAAGGCATGATATAAACCAGCATTATCATTTAAACGGAGGTCTCTCCGAAACCAAAAAACCGCAATTTTCTCTTTAACCATAAATATCTTTTAATGCTACTTTTATTTCTGGAAACTTGAATTTAAACCCAGCTTCTTCTATTTTTTTTGCGTCCATTTTAGTGCTGCCTAAAACTACAGCACTCATTTCTCCTAGTGCTAATTTAAGGGCAAAAGCTGGTACGTTTGGTAACCAAAGTGATTTATTTAATTGCTGAGCGATATTTTTAGTAAGCGATGCGTTTGTTACCGGATATGGGGCATTCATGTTATAAGCACCGCTTATATTTTCATCTTCTATTCCTTTTAAATACATTTCTGCTACATCATTTAAATGGATCCATGAAATCCATTGCTTACCATCGCCTAAGGGTGCGCCAAAACCGAATTTTATAGGTGCAGCAATTTTTTGGAGTGCACCGCTATCTTTGTCTAAAATAACCCCAGTTCTAAATTTCGTGAGGCGCAAGTCAAAAGCTTTTCCTTCATCAACTGCATCTTCCCATAAAACGCAACAGTTTGCTAGAAAATCATTGGCGGGCAAGTCATCTTCGGTCATTAAATCATTACCTCTATCGCTGTAATAACCTGCTGCAGATGCAGAAATTACTTCTTTTACTTGATTCTTCTTTTTCTTCATCAATTGATAAATCAATCTGATGGTTTCTGTACGGCTTTTAATCAATACATCCTTACGTTCATCTGTCCATTTTTTTTCAGCAATTCCTGCACCTGCCAAATGTACAATTGTATCTACTCCGTCTAAACAATTCGTATCTATTTCTTGCTTTTTAACATCCCATATATAGGTTTTAACTTTAGCGTTAAATTTTTCTGTACGACTAATGTGAACAACCTGATGTCCTTTTTTGATCAATAAATCTGTTAAAACCTGTCCAACAGTTCCGCTAGCACCAGTAATTAAAACCTTCTTTTTCATTGTTTAAACTAAACCTTGTAATTGAATTTAAGTTTGACGAATTTTTCCAATTGTTTCCAAATTATTAACTTGACTAAACCCCCTTTTTGGGAAACAATTTCTACAAATGCAATAGAAAATTAAAATCAATATCTAAGCCAACAATTAGATGATAATTTAATTCAAAATTTATGCAATGAAATTTATTAATCAAAATGAAATTTGCAGCCTGTTAAAGATAATTTATTTCTAATAAAATAATAATTTAAAATTAATTATAACTATCAGAATATTAGTTATTTATATTTCAATAAATCTCTGATTCTTGTAACTTTTAATTATTTTTCCCGTAAAAATATCTACACTCATAACACCTGTTTTTTCATCTTTTAATTAATTAAGGATAATTATGAAATGTGTTTTCACATACATTTTCATTTTTTTGGCAGTTTTGGCATGTAATGCACAGCAAAAAGCTATGTATACGCAATACATGTTTAATACACTTGCCATCAATCCTGCATATTCTGCAATAGATGAATCATTAACTATTACTGCATTAAGTAGGCATCAATGGGTGGGATTTAAAGGTGCACCAAATACGCAAACACTTTCAATACATACACCAATTGGCGAAAGCAATACTTTTGTAGGGGCAATTTTAGTGAACGACCAAATTGGGGAAGTAATTAGGGAAAC
>JACMNZ010000540.1 GCA_014378285.1 Pseudopedobacter sp. | reverse complement strand
TTGTGGCTAAAAATCAACTTTTTTTTAGAAATAATGGTGCTTTTAAAATTGTTGAATCTTCAAAATTTTCAGATAAAGGATGATAAATCTTTGGAGGTTCATTAGCAGGTTTAATGCATTCTTTTTTTTAGTTATCTATCTAATAATTTCTATTACCTTATTGATAAAAAACAATGATTTTCAAAAAGCAAGTATTTACAATAGTTCTAATGAAGTAATTGGAGGCATTTACCAGAAAGTAAACATCATAAATAAATACTTAAACCTTAATTTGGTTAACGATAGCTTGGCTAAGGAAAATGTTTTATTGCATAACCAACTAAAATCTTCTTTTTTGGATGACAGCCTTGTTACTAAAATAGTTACGGACACCATTAATAGAGTAAAATACGAATACATTCTAGCAGAAATTGTAAATAAATCTATCACATCAAGAAATAACTACATTACCATTAATAGAGGTAGCAAAGAAGGGATTAAAAAAGGGATGGGTGTTATAAGTTCTAATGGTATAGTTGGTATAGTTTGGAACGTTTCAGAAAATTTCTCATCCATTCAATCCATACTTCATGAAGATACCCGTATCACCTCATCCATTGAAGGTACACCTTATTTTGGCCCGTTGATTTGGGAAGGTGAAGATCCAAATTATGTTACCCTAACAGATATACCTAATCAGCTCAATTTAAAGCCTAAAGCAAGAGTAGTTACCTCTGGTTACAGTGTGATATTTCCGAAAGGAATTTTAATTGGAACGGTTGAGAAGGCGGGGGTAAAAGGTGAGGGCAGCTTTTTAGATATAACCGTTAAACTTTCTACTAATTTTTATGCTCTTGAATATGTTTATGTGATAAAAAATAATTTCCAAACAGAGCAAGAAACCCTAGAAGCAGCAAATAAGGAGAGCGTAAATGATTAAGATATTAACAAATGCCCTACGCTTTATATTGCTTGTTGCTTTACAAGTCTTTTTACTTAAAAATATGGTGATTTATGGTCTTAATGTCCCATATCTTTATATTTTATTTATTCTTTTATTACCTTTTGAAACTCCAAATTGGCTATTATTTATACTTTCCTTTTTGCTAGGAATTTCTGTCGATTTATTTACTGATACTTTAGGCTTACACGCATCCGCCTGTATTATTTTGGCTTTTTTTAGAACTGTGATTATAAGAGTAACCGTACAGGATGATAATTACGATAGTGATCCCGAACCAACATTAGCAATAATGGGTTTTAGGTGGTTTTTTTTTTACGGACTTACTCTTACATTAATCCATCATTTTTTTCTGTTAAATTTTGAGGTTTTCAAATTTTCAGAGATAACCAATACACTAAGTAGGGTATTTATCAGTTCATTATTTACATTGATCTTAATTTTCATTGCAGAATTAATATTCTTTAAAAAGAAAGAGCGTAAATGAACAGTTTTTTTAAGCGTAGATATATAATCCAAGGAATATTCATTTTAGTTGCCCTCATTTTATTAGGTAGGCTTTATTATATCCAAATTGTGGATGATCGCTACAAGCTTTCTGCAGATAATAATGTGTTACGTAAATTAATTATTTACCCGGCTAGAGGCGTTATTTTAGACCGACACGGAAAGGTTTTAGTACAAAACGAACCTGTTTATGATTTAATGATTATCCCGGGCCAGGTAGAAGAAATGGATACTTTAGAGTTTTGTGAGCTTATTAATATATCTAAACATGATTTTGATAAAGCTTTTAAAAAAGCGAAAAATTATTCCCCATATAGATCCTCTATTTTTCAAAAACAACTTTCTGCCATAACTTATGCTGCATTTCAAGAAAAATTATTTGAATATCCTGGTTTCTACGTTCAAAATAGATCTGTTAGGTTTTATCCAGATTCTACTGCTGCACAATTTTTAGGCTATATTGGTGAGGTTAATGATAGAGAAATTGAAAAATACGATGGTTTTTACGGCCAGGGAGACTATATAGGCAAAACAGGTATTGAAAAATCTTATGAAGATTTATTACGTGGACAACGTGGTGTTAGAAACATCATGGTTGATGTGCATAACCGCGAACAAGGAAGTTTTTTTGAAGGAAAATACGATTCTACCGCCGTTGCGGGCGATAATTTAATATCATCATTAGATAAAGAGCTACAATTGTTCGGCGAAAGCCTAATGGTAAATAAAATTGGGAGTGTGGTAGCCATAGAACCATCTACCGGAGAAATATTAGCTTCTATCAGCAGCCCAAGTTATGACCCAAACATGATGGTTGGCCGCCAAAGGGGAAACAACTACATGAAATTATTAAATAATCCTTTTAAACCGATGTTTATTAGGCCTATCCAAGCAGAATATCCACCAGGATCAATTTTTAAAGTAATTAATGCTTTGGTAGCACAAGAAATGGGAATAATAAACCCAAACACTTATTTCCACTGCCCAGGTGGTTATAGGTATGGCAGAAATGGATGGATGGGCTGTACCCACGTTCATGGAACTATAAATTTAGAGCAATCAATAGAAGAATCTTGTAATACTTATTATGGTTACACCTACAACAGAATGATTGACCATACAGAAATGCGCCCTGTAAATGCCTATTCAAGATGGAGAAACATGGTCAAAAAATTTGGAATTGGAAATATTTTGGATATTGATTTACCAGCAGAAAGACCCGGTTTGATACCAACTGCAGATTATTACACCAAAAGATTTAGTAACGATAAATGGACCTCTAGCTTCAACATGTCATTATCAATTGGGCAAGGAGAATTAGGAATTACGCCATTACAAATGGCAAATGTGATGGCTATAGTTGCAAATCGTGGGTTTTATTATAAGCCGCATTTGATTAAAGCCATGGGCGATAAAAAAATCATAAAGAAAGAATATACTAAAAAGAACGACGCCGGCATTCAAGTAAAATATTTTGATACCGTTATTGAAGGGATGAGCAGGGTTGTAAACGCACCAAATGGTACTGCCTACAATGCTAAAATAAACGATATTGAAATCTGCGGAAAAACAGGAACCGTACAAAACCCTCATGGAGAAAATCACTCTGTTTTTGTGGCCTTTGCACCCAGGATTAACCCTAAGATTGCAATTGCCGTTGTAGTAGAAAATGCAGGATATGGCGCAACTTGGAGCGCACCAATTGCTAGTTTAATGATTGAAAAATACTTGAAGGATTCCATTAGCAGACCAAAATATTATACCGATAGATTATTAAATGCTAATCTTTTACCTGGACAAAAAAAATTATATTACAAGCCTTCTAATAAAAAAGATAGTACTGCTGCAAGTGAAGTTAAACGATTAAACGCTGTACCAATCATTAAACAAAAAATCAATTAATAAAGAATGAACAACCAAAACAGAAGTTTTTTCTTTAATGTAGATTATATAACCATATTCTTATATCTATGTTTAGTTGCGATTGGTTGGTTTAATATCCATGCGGCGGTTTACAATGAAGATGAAGCTCTTATCAATCTTTCTAGTAATTCTGGTAAGCAGCTAATTTATATTGTAGTTGCGATAATTGCAGCCATTGTTATTTTGCTGTTAGACGCTAAATTCTTTTTAACATTTGCCCCGGTATTTTATGGCATAACTATTTTATTATTGATAGCGGTATTGATTGTAGGAAGAAATGTAGGCGGAAACCAAGCATGGATTCCTATTGGTAATTTCAGGCTACAACCATCAGAATTTGCAAAATGGGCAACAAGTTTACTTTTGGCAAGGCATTTAGGAGTAATGAATACTAAATTATCAGACTTAAAAACTTTATTGCCCACTTTAGGCATTTTAGGCCTTCCTGTTTTACTCATTATTTTGCAACCAGATGCAGGATCGGCATTGGTATTTATATCCTTAATTTTTGTGCTTTATCGCGAGGGATTATCTCCTTATTTTTTAATTGGAGGGGCATTAATGGTATTGTTATTTGTGGTCACATTACTTTATCCAAAGCTTTATATTATTATTGGTTTAATTTTGGTTGTTGCGTTTTTAATCTATCAATTTAGAAGAAACAGAAAACTGATTACCGTTTTCGTAATCGGTATGGTACTTTCATTACTTTTTATTTTTAGTGTCGATTTTGTTTATACCAGTATTTTAAAAACCCACCAAAAGGTAAGGATAGATTTAATTTTAGGAAAAGTAACCGATCTTAGAGGTGTTGGTTATAATGTAAACCAATCTAAAATTGCAATCGGTTCTGGCGGTTTAACTGGCAAAGGATATTTACAAGGAACACAAACAAAATTCAATTTTGTGCCAGAACAAAGTACCGATTTTATTTTTTGTACTGTTGGTGAAGAATGGGGTTTTATTGGAAGTTTTGTAGTGATTGGTCTCTATGTATTTCTGCTATTAAGAATTATCCATCTCGCCGAAAGGCAAAGATCTTCATTTGGCAGAGTTTATGGCTATGCCGTTGCTTGCATTATTTTTTGCCACTTTTTTGTGAACATCGGCATGACAATTGGTATAATGCCGGTTATTGGGATTCCTCTTCCTTTTTTGAGCTATGGCGGCTCTTCGCTTTTAAGCTTTACAATTCTCCTTTTTACACTAATAAAATTTGATTCGAACAGATTAGGAATTGTTTAAAAAAACTTTCTGCTACAATACTAATAACCCGTTTTCTTTCAGCATTTTTATTGGTTTAGAGTACCAAAACAGCTCGAAACTATCATTAGTTACTTCATAATCAGCTTTAAGCTGATTAAATAAAAGGGTTTCGACGCATTGGTTCGTGTCCTCACGAACCAAAATTACTTTTTAACCAACTATTGATTGCAAGAAATATAAAAATTGTGTTTTCTGTCTTTATGAAACAAAACCACCAAACTCATTTCTCAAATCGCTTAAAAATAAAAATTCTTCTTCTTCAAACTCGTAAAACCGAATAGATGAATATAC
>JACMNZ010000110.1 GCA_014378285.1 Pseudopedobacter sp. | reverse complement strand
CCCGTTAACATTTACGCCGATGTGAGCATAAATTGCAGTCGTAGTGGCTAATGACGTTCCCGCTTTATCAAAATTGATAGTAACCGGACCTTCTGCTAATGCAGGTGACGGAACCGTTGTGGTTTGTGAAAAGCCTACAAGTGTAAAAAGCAAAAATAGAGTAATAATTTTTTTCATATCTAAAGTGTTTAATGATAAATTAATGATAAAAAGGGCTGTCAAAAAACAGCCCTTTTTATTTACAAGGTGGATTAAATCCTATTTATTGTTTAACCATCGTATAGGTATAGTTTCTAGGACTACTTAAATCCAGCGTAACAATATAAGGAAGTGTACTTGTAGAAAGTCCTGGTACAGGAATAGTTGCGCCATTATATTTCATTACAGCTCCTGCATAGTCAGGTGTTCCTGCTCCTGCATCACCAGTACCCAAATTAATAACATTAGAATTATTAGCTCTAAACTTAAAGGATTTTCCTCCTTTTAAATTTATAACAATTTTCCATTTTTTATCATCACGATCATAAGTCATTGCTGGCAAACTATTTAGAGCTCCAAAAACTTTTGCATCGCCAATAATACCCCAGGCAGTTATCAATGTGAGCGAATATGTTTTAGGGCTAGCGCCAATATCTGCCATTATTCTATAATATCCTGCAGTAGTTACAGTTATTGCTGTTCCATTTAAAGTCAGTAAACCATTACCATCATTTCCATAAAATGGGTTTGATGATTCAAATTTGTTTTGTACTGAAGTATAAAATTTATAATCTCCTGCTTCTAACCAAGAATATCCTTCGGTATCTGTAGTGAAAAAACCTGAGGAAAGCGTTTTTGGCGCCAGTGCTGGATCAGCTCCAACTTTGGTCAAAGCAAAAGTTGCCTGTGAAAAAGGGGTCACTTTTATAGCAATAATATTAGAATATTGAACAAAAGTATTAAAATCTATACCAAGCGTAGATTTTACTCTAACATCAATATCAGCTGCTAATTCTGGTAAAAAACCATTTGCTAGCAATAATGAATTTAAGTATCCTTTTTTCCAAATAAATGTAGTAGCTGTTGAGCTAGGACTGGCAATAATAGGGGCTACAAAATTAGTTCCAGCTTTTGCTATTTGTATTTCATAGACTGATGGACTAGTTGGCACACCATTATCAGCAACATCCCAACTTATAGTAGCTACCTCACCATCACCACCTGCAGGAGACAATACGAAAGGACTACTAGGCGTTATTGGTTTCAGATTCAAACCATTTGCTGTGGCCACAGGATCTTTATCGTTTGTGCATGAGCCTATCGAAATAAGCAAAAGTGCAAAAAATGTTATTTTTAATATATTTTTCATGTATACAAAATTTAATATTAATACCCTGGGTTTGGGGTTAATTTTGGATTAGCTTCAAGTGCTTTTAAAGGAATAGGGAATAAATTATAATGAGCAGGAATTGAAGTTCCATCCTTAACATTTCCTTTCCAAGGCCATAAATAACTACCACCAGTAAATTTACCGTAACGAATCAAATCTGTTCTTCTATGACCTTCAAAATTAAGTTCTCTGGCTCTTTCATCTAAAATAAAGTCAAGAGTCAATTGACTTGCAATTATTGGTGTGGCATTAGATCTTACTCTAACTAGATTTACATAATTTAAAGCGTCAGCATTTGAACCGCCGCCTCCTCTTAATATACTTTCTGCTAGCATTAAATACGCATCAGCTAATCTATATAAAGGAAAATCAGTACCGGCAAAACCGTTAGGACTTACAGTTCCACTAAAATTTGCATTTGTAAATTTTATTGAAGGATAACCGTCTGTCCATGTTTTATAATTAGTCATCTCATAACTATGTCTTTTTGTAAGGTCTGCATTTAAAGAATTTGACCAAAATAAATGAGCTCTATCATCTGGTGAAGCGTCTAAGGCCGCAGGACTATTACCAAACAAACCATACCAAGCTTTTGTAGCGCGATGGCCTGCCCATCCATCAGGGGTTCCATAATCCGTTACGGTCATTGTCGCAGTATTTAAACTGCCATTAATTAAATAAGTAGTATTACCATAGCTTTGACTTACAACTGGATCAGCTATTAAGGCATAGATAATTTCATTTTTAGCATCAGTTACATCATTGTCTCTACAAAATAAACTTCTGAAATTTGGTGCTAAAGTATAACCTCCTTCATCTATTACTAATTTTGAATATTTGTAAGCTTGAGCATATTTATTTTGTCCTATATAAACTTCAGAATTTAGATATAGTTTTGCCAATAACATCCTCACAGCAGCCTTGCTTGCTTGACCATATCCAAGTCTTTGAGGCAATTTATTTTCGATATCTAAGAGTTCCGATTCAACGAAATCATACAATTGCTTTCTGGTGGATTCTTGTTTAAGCTCTTTACTTCCTAAATCAGCTTCGGTCAATAAAGGTCCTTTCCCAAAACAATCAATCAAATAGAAATAGGCTAATGATCTCAAAAATCTCATTTCGCTTATTACTTGGTCTTTATTTGAAACATCAAAAGTTTTAAATTG
>JACMNZ010000539.1 GCA_014378285.1 Pseudopedobacter sp. | reverse complement strand
TGTAAAAACATCATTTGTAATGGATGGTGATACTTTGCCGGTAAGGATTTTATATCCAGAGAATTTTGACCCCTCAAAAAAATATCCATTGATGCTTTTTTTACATGGAAGGGGCGAAAGTGGAAACGATAATGAAAAGCAGCTTACCCATGGATCTAAAATGTTTTTAGATTCAGCCTTTAGAAAAAAATATCCTGCGGTTGTGATATTTCCACAATGTGGAAACGATAGTTATTGGAGCAATGTAAACATCAACACAAATGAAAAAGGTAAAAGAAATTTCTCCTTTCAAAAAGGCGGAAAACCAACAATTGCCATGAAATTGCTGTTAGCTTACTTAGATGAGTTGGAAGATTTGAACTATTTAGATCACAACAGATTTTATCTTGGCGGTTTATCTATGGGCGGAATGGGAACTTATGAGCTCTTGAGGAGAGAACCTAAAGCTTTTGCCGCTGCCTTTGCCATTTGTGGCGGAGATAACATAAAGAATGTGAAAAAATATAGAAAAGTGCCACTATGGTTGTTCCATGGAGAAAAAGATGATGTTGTTGATCCGCAATTCACTAAAAATATAGCTCAAGAATTACAAAAACGTGGAGCAGATTATAAATTGACAATTTATCCAAATGCAAATCATAACAGTTGGGATGCTGCTTTCGCAGAAAAAGATTTTCTGCCTTGGCTATTCTCGTATAAAAAAGATTAAAGATAAGGTTTAGGTTGGTTAAAGCCCGTTTGCGATTTATTGCAGCGGGTTTTATTTTTTGGGTTAGGGATTGGAAATGTGGAGCGATAGCGACAGCCCGGTAGGGCCGAAGCGATAGCGGAGCATTGGAAAGCCCGGTTATAAAGAAAGAGGTTTGAAAAAACCTCTTTCTTTATAAAACCCCCTAATGAATTATTTTATTAACTCATTTTCAGTTTTTTCTGTATATCGTAAACGTAAGCTTTAAACTTTTTATCCGTATCTATTAAATCTTCTACCGTTTGGCAGGCGTAAATCACTGTTGAGTGATCTCTTCCTCCAAAAAACGCACCTATACTTTTTAATGATGTTTTGGTATGGCTTTTAGAAAGATACATAGAAATTTGACGGGCCTGGACAATCTCTCTTTTTCTGGTCTTAGATTTTACCATCTCTACCGGAACCTCAAAATACTCGCAAACCAATTTTTGGATGTATTCCATAGAGATTTCTTTGCTGGTGTTTTTGATAAAGTTCTTTAACATCTGTTTAGCTAACGCTAAATCAATCTCTTTCTTATTTAAGGTAGATTGTGCCAATAAAGAAACCATGGCGCCCTCTAATTCCCTAACGTTGTTATCTATGTTATTTGCAACGTATTCAATTACATCATTAGGCAATTCAATACCATCTTGATACATTTTCTTTTTTAAGATGGCCATTCGGGTTTCCATATCTGGTACAGAAAGATCTGCAGATAATCCCCATTTGAACCTTGATAATAAACGCTCTTCTAAACCAGCTAAATCTTTTGGTGGTTTATCTGAAGTTAAAATCAATTGCTTTCCGCTTTGGTGCAAATGGTTAAAAATATGAAAGAAAATATCTTGTGTTTTCTCCTTACCCGCAAAGTTGTGCACATCATCCATAATAATGATATCCATTGCTTGATAAAAATTCACAAAATCATTAATGGTATTATTCTTTAATGAATCTACAAACTGCTGGCAAAACTTCTCGCAAGAAACATAAATAACCAGCTTATCTGGCATCGTTTTCTTTACCTCGTTACCTATTGCTTGCGCCAAATGAGTTTTTCCTAAACCAACACCTCCATAAATCATCAAAGGATTAAAGGAAGTTCCTCCTGGTTTTGCACCAACGGCGTAACCTGCGGATCTTGCCAAACGGTTGCAATCTCCCTCAATAAAATTCTCGAAAGTATAATTTGGATTTAATTGTGGGTCTACCTGTAGTTTCTTTAATCCTGGGATTACAAAAGGGTTTTTAATATCCTTGTTTAAGGCAATAGGCATTGGGATAGATTGATTTTTCCCTTCCGCTCCGTTTCCTGATGATGGTAAATTAGTAGTAAATGGTTTTTGAGATGATGATTTTTCTACAACGATATTGTATTCTAATCTTCCTTTATCCCCAAGATGTTTCTTAACGGTTTTTCTTAAAAGCCCAACATAATGTTCTTCTAGCCACTCGTAAAAAAATAAGCTAGGTACCTGAATGGTCAATACGCTTTCTTCTAATCTTAACGGAATAATTGGCTCGAACCAAGTTTTAAAACTTTGGGTCGGGATGTTATCCTTAATAATTTGAAGACAGCTCTCCCATACATTGGTACAAGTTTTTTCCATGTTAATTTTCTAATATGTTGATTTAAAATGCGATGGAAACCTGACGGGGATGTCTGTTTCCGAACATCGAAGGTTGAAAAAAAAATCGGTTAAAAAAAGCTAAATTTTGAAATTATTATCAATTACCTCAATAGCAGAAGTATAGGTTACTTTTTTGTTTATTGCATCGATAAACTCATAATCTAACCGCCCTAAATTTATTCCTGCAAAACCAACTTGGTTAACTAAAGTCTCGTTTCCATTTTTATTCCTCAGGCTATCTGGCGTGTTTAAAAAAGTATGGGTATGGCCACCAATAATCAAATCGGTATAATAAGTGTTTTGTGCCAGTAAAGTGTCAGAAACCTTGTTTTCTTTATATTTATAACCTAGATGGGAAAGGCAGATAACTAAATCACATTTTTGGTCAAGCTTTAAAAACCGCTCCATTTCTACTGCTTTTGCAATAGGTTCTAAATATTTTGTGTTGCCATATTGCTGCGGATTTACCAATCCAGTAAGCTCAATTCCAAGGCCATAAACACCAATTTTCAACCCTGCTTTTTTAAAGATTTGATAACCTTTTGCCTTACCTTCCATCGCCGTATCGGTAAAATTATAGTTGGCATTTAAGATGGGGAAATTGGCAAATTTTAGCTGTTTTACAAATCCTTCAACTCCGTTATCAAAATCATGATTTCCCATTATAGAAGCATCATAATTCATCATGCTCATCATCTTAATTTCTAGTTCACCTCCCCAATAATTAAAGTAAGGCGTCCCTTGAAAAATATCACCGGCGTCTAAAAGCAAAACATTTTTTTCTTCGCTTCTTATTTTATTGATTAGAGCCGCTCTGGCAGCCACCCCACCCTTGCCGGCATTTCTGCTTCCGTCCATAGGGAAAGGGTCAATTCGGCTATGCACATCATTGGTGTGCAAAATGGTGAGTTTAGTTGCTTTTTCTGCGGCAAATAAATTATTAGATTTTAAACCGAACGCCAATAACGCTGCACCGCCAACAGATGTTTTTAAAAACCCGCGTCTATTTAATTTTGATTCTTCCATCTGTAACAGGATTAAGTTTTTTACCTTCTTTTTTAAGTTTTGCCAAATAGTCTAAAATGGCGTCTCTCAATTTATAATCTAAGTCTTTTCTTTCAATATTTTTACTGAAAATTTGCCCACCATCACCTCCATTCGCCATATAATCCGAAGTAAGAACTACATATTCCTTTTTCACATCAAATGGTTTTCCATCAATAGTAATATCGACAGCTTTTTTATTATCGATGGTGAATCGAGCCCCAGAAATTGGGTCTCCGCCGCTTTCTGCGATATAATCGAAGAACCGTTGCATGTCCTGTCCCTTAAATTTTACGGTAGTAAAAGCGTTTTCAAAAGGCATCAATTCAAAAATCTTATACCGATAAATATTACCCTCTGGCAGAGAAATCCTCAAACCTCCGGAATTTGTGTATGCTACATCAAACTCAATTCCTTTAGCTTTTGCACTGTAATACATAGCATCGGCAAAAAAATTATTTAATGTGCCTTCCGGAAGCTTCTTGCTAATTTCTTTGGTAGATACCGCCACCACATCGTTCATTATAGAATCAAGCTTCAGTTTATAGGGTTGGTAAAAAGCCAACATTGCAGCGTCTTTTGGCATTTCTGCACTAATTGGATAGAGCTGTTTTTCGGTTTTACCCAATTGTAATTTCGGACTGCAAGCGGCTAAGAAAGCTAGCATTGCTATTATGGTTACAAGCTTTATTTTTTGCATATATTTTATTTTCAATTTTTATTAGGGCGTTTGGGCAAGCTTTATTATTATACTTTAC
>JACMNZ010000538.1 GCA_014378285.1 Pseudopedobacter sp. | reverse complement strand
TCGCCAGAAATAAAGTTGAGTAATAGCATAAATAGTATTTTAACGAGAGAAGAACATCCTTATTCTACCCCGATTGACAAACTTTTTTTAAGAAATTTTGTCTTTAGTTTATACTTTGAGTAACAATTTTTTTCATTTAGCCTTCATGGCGCAAGGAGACACTCATTATAAATATTAATATACACTATTGGGGTTTGATTTGCATGGGATAAGCTTCCTATTGTCAGCATGTTGAATAGATAATGGCGATTTGAAATTTGCGTTAGGGATTGAAACGGCATCCTTTTTATTTGTAATCCTGAGCGGAGTTGCGAAGGAAGGTAAATAAAAAGATATAGTGTAAAGCCCGTTAAAACGCCCCAAGAATTTTATTTTTACATTCATCACCAATAAATAACAATTACAAAAACTCACATCATGTCAATAGAGAATAAAATAGTTTTAATTACTGGAGCAACTTCCGGTATTGGAGAGGCTTGTGCAGAATTATATGCTTCAAATAATTTTGATTTAATTATCACCGGTAGGAGAGAAGAAAAACTGAATAATTTAATGCTTAAGTTAGAAAAGGAATTTAAAGTTAAAGTAACCACACTTTGTTTTGATATAAGCAAGAAAGAGGATGTAGAATCTCATCTCAATAATCTACCATCAGAATTAAAGAAGATAGCTATTTTGATTAATAACGCAGGTTTAAGTCAAGGGTTAGACTCAATCCAAGATGGAAAACTTTCTGATTGGGATACCATGATTGATACTAATATTAAAGGATTGCTATACGTTTCTAAGATTGTTTCTAATTGGATGATTTCTGAAAAATCAGGACATATCATTAATATTGGCTCTATTGCTGGCAAACAAGTTTACGCCAACGGAAATGTTTATTGTGCTACAAAACATGCCGTTGATGCTTTAAATCAGTCGATGAGAATAGATTTATTAAAATTTGGAATAAAAGTTACTGGTATAAATCCCGGGGCTGTAGAAACCGAGTTCTCTGAAGTCCGTTTTCACGGAGATAAGGATAAAGCCAAAAAAGTTTACGATGGTTTTGAACCTTTAAAAGCTAAAGATATTGCAGAAACTATCTATTTTGCCACAAGCCGCCCGGCTCATGTAAATATTAACGATTTAATTATAATGCCAACCGCTCAAGCTTCGCCATATTATATGGAGAGAAATTAATTTAGTAGTTTAGTTCATTAGTACATAAGTTCATTGGCGAAGTGAGTTTATTAGTTATGAGTTCATCAATTATTTGTAATTGAAAATTTAATCAATCAAAATTCAATCAATATAAAATGTCATGTTAGAAAATACGATAAATCAAGATATTAGAACCGCCATGTTGGCCAAGGATGAAACTTCACTTAGAAGTTTACGGGCTGTAAAATCTGCTTTGTTGTTAGCTAAAACAGAAAAAGGCGCATCACAAGAAATTACTGAAGAGGCAGAAATAAAAGTTTTGCAACGTTTGGTAAAACAAAGAAAAGAATCTGCAGATATTTATAAAACACAAAATAGAGATGATCTTTATCAAATTGAGGCCGATGAGATTGAGGTAATTGAAAAATATTTACCTCAGCAGTTATCTCAAGAGGAATTAAACGCTTATGTTAAAGGCTTAATTAAAAAATTAAATGTTACTTCTGTAAAAGAAATGGGTAAAATTATGGGTGTTGCAAATAAAGAGCTTTCTGGCAAAGCAGATGGTAAAGCAATCTCAGAAACCATTAAAAGTTTATTAGCATAATTTTTGTTCTTTTTACAAAACTGTAAATCGTACTTTTGTTGCAATTAATTTAGTTTTTATACTCAAATTACAATTAGACTATTAATTTAGCATTACAACCACACAATCATTTTGTGAACATTTTATGGAGTATATAATTAAGGAAGAAAAAGGTTTCAAATATATTGAAGAGGGCAAAGGAGAGGTTTTACTTTTACTTCATGGATTAATGGGTGCATTAAGCAACTGGGAAAAAGTAATTGAGGAGTTTAAGGGGCAATATACAGTAGTAATACCCATGTTGCCCATTTATGATTTACCTTTATTAACTACCGGAGTTAAAACCCTATCTAAATACATTCATAAATTTGTTAAGCATAAAAACTATCAGCAAGTTACTTTATTAGGTAATTCTTTGGGCGGCCATGTGGGTTTAATATATACTTTGGCCCATCAAGAGTATGTTAAAGCCTTGGTTTTAACTGGTAGTTCTGGTTTATACGAAAATGCTTTTGGAGGTTCTTTCCCTAAAAGGGAGAGTTATGATTTTATAAAAGAAAAAGTAGAATTTACATTTTACGATCCTGAAACGGCAACAAAAGAATTGATAGACGATGTTTACGCAACCGTAAACGACAGACACAAAGTAATAAGGATATTGGCAATGGCAAAATCTGCTATTAGGCATAATATGAGTAAAGATCTATATAAGATTAAAATCCCAGTATCCTTAATTTGGGGTAAAAATGATAAAATTACACCCCCAGAAGTTGCAGTAGAATTCAATGAACTGTTATCCAACTGTGAATTAAATTGGGTAGATAAATGTGGTCATGCACCAATGATGGAGCAACCAGAAGAATTTAATATCTTTCTTAAAAACTTTTTGCAAAAAAACAATATTTGATGATTGCCAGCGAATTAATCTCTTATGCGATACCAGAACTAAAAACTTCTGATCCTGTGCAGAAAGTTTTTGAACGCATGGCAGAATTTAAGATCAGTCATTTGCCAATTGTAAATCATCAAGAATTTTTAGGTCTTATCTCTGAAGACGACATGATTGAAGTGGAAGACGAGAGCACACCAGTTGGTGCTTTAAGCTTATCGCTTATCAATCCCTACATTTTACAAAACCAACACATTTACGATGCAATCAGAATCTTTGCCGAGCAAAAAGTAACAGTTTTACCTGTATTGGATGATAAACTTAACTATTTAGGTTTAATATCCATAAATACAATGGTAGAATATATGGCAAATATTACTTCCGTTTCTCAACCTGGAGGGATTATCCTTTTAGAAATAGGGAATAGAGACAATTCATTAGCACATATTGCACAAATTATAGAATCGGAAAATGCACAAGTACTAAGTTCTTACACAGACATTCTTCCCGATTCTACAAAAATGGTGGTTACTTTAAAAATAAATAAAACAGATATTAGTCAGATTGTAGCTTCTTTTTTAAGATATAATTACACAATTTTGGCTACCTATAATTCTTCTATACAAAATGATAAAAATTCTGATAGGTTTGATGCCTTGATGAATTACCTTAGTTTTTAAGATGTTCAAATGAAATTAGGCGTTTACGGCAGACAGTTCAATAATTCGGTATTACCTTATGTTCAGCAAGTATTTGATTGTTTGGTAGAATGGGAAGTAGAGGTGCTGATTTACAGTGATTTCTACGATTTTCTAAAAGACAAACTCTTCTTACCAAAAACTTTTAAGTCTTTTAATACCCATAAAGAATTAATCGGGAATATAGATGTAATGATAAGCCTTGGCGGCGATGGTACGATGCTAGATACCGTTACATTGGTACGGGATTCGGGTATTCCTATGATAGGGATCAACTTTGGTAGGTTAGGTTTTTTAGCAAGTATTAATAAAGAAGGAATTAAATTTGCTATTGAAGCTCTTATCAATAAAAACTTCACTTTAGATACCAGAAGTTTATTAAAAGTAGAATCGCAACCTGGTTTATTTGGCGATTTAAACTTTGCCCTTAATGATTTTACGATATTAAAAAGAGATACATCTGCCATGATTTTAATCCATTGTTTTTTAAATGGAGAGTTTCTAAATTCTTATTGGGCAGATGGATTAATTGTTGCAACGCCAACAGGATCAACAGCTTATTCTTTAAGTTGTGGCGGACCGATTATTTTCCCAAGATCAAATAATTTTGTAATCACGCCAATTTCTCCGCATAATTTAAACGTAAGACCGGTAATTTTATCAGATGAAAACGAACTGACTTTTGAGATTGAAGGAAGAAGTTCTAAATATTTGGTAAGCTGCGATTCTAGAACAGAAGTAATTGATGCAAATTTTAGACTACATCTAAAGCGAGCAGATTTTAATATTAATTTGGTAAGGTTAAGCAATGAAACTTACCTCTCTACGTTAAGAAATAAATTGCTTTGGGGTATAGATACCAGAAATTACTAAGCCTTCTTAATGAATCAAACTTTTAAGGTATTTATACTTTTTATGCTTTTTGCATCTTTTGCAAACGCTCAAACTTGGGAGGTTGGGGTTACAGGTGGCGGCATGGGTTATATTGGTGACCTAAACCAAAACAATTATTTTAAAATTAAAGAGCCTGCCTTAGGCTTTCAAATCAAAAGAAATTTTGATAGTTATTGGTCTTTAAAACTTGCCGCTTTACAAGGTAAGATAAGCCATGATGATTCTAAATCAAAATATCCCCAAGAGGTCAATAGAAATTTAAGTTTTTACTCTCCAATATCGGAAGGTAGTTTAACGGTCGAGTTTAATTTTTTTGATTACGGATTTGAATTCATGCAAAAAAGGATAACTCCTTTTGTTTTTACTGGCGTAGCATTAACATTATTTAATCCTAAAACCGACTATAAAGGCAGCACTTATGAATTAAAGTATTATGATACAGAAGGCTTTGATTATAAAACAACCGCTTATTCTATCCCTTTTGGTGCGGGTGTTAAATATAATTTTGGTAAGTATTTTAATATTTTAGGCGAGATTGGCTATCGAAATTTAAGTACAGATTATTTGGATGATGTTAGCGGAGTATATCCAACGGCAGCACAACTGCAAGACAATACACCGCAAAAAACAATGATAAGACAATCTTTAGCAGACCGTTCTATCAATCAAAATGCGGTTCCTGGTAGCCAACGCGGTGATTTTAGAAAAAAGGATGGATATGTGTTTGTGGGTATAACCTTATCTTATACCTTTGTGAGCCAAAATTGTTACTTTTAAAAGTAAAATATCGATCAAAATAAATGAGTTTTAGAGAAAAATTAAGTCTTGATAAATTACC
>JACMNZ010000109.1 GCA_014378285.1 Pseudopedobacter sp. | reverse complement strand
CTGCTTTTTAACCGCAGGATCATCAACCATCCCTTCCTTTGTTTTTACTTTTCTAATGGCCAATTTAAACTTTGCAGGCAGCATAGGTAGGTTTTGTTGTTTCCAACCGTAAAAACCATAGTCTTGAGGAGGTGCTAATTGTAGTAAATGCCCAAATGCCCAAGTAAAAGAATAGCCTTTTCCTTCGATGTAACCTACCTTTTTCTGATTTGCACCAAATACTTTGGCTAATTCACGGGCTACGGAAGGCTTTTCGGCTATAACAACTTTCATTTAAAATTTGTATGATTTGAATTGCAAGTTATATAAAATGCCACTGTAGATAGCTTTAAATATTATCCAAATCTTTCCTATTTATCCACAATTAAAGCTTGTTGTCTGATTAAAAATTGTCTTAATCATGATTAACAAAGTTTTAGTATAAAAAGGATTTGATAGATTGGGTTTGAATTGCGTTAACGATAGTAGTGACATCCTTTTTATTTGTTATCCTGAGCAGGGTAAACGGATAGCAAATAAAAAGATATAGCGGATAGCGTGTAAAAACGCCCTAAAAAAATTTTTATTGAACACGTATTTTTTTTTGACATAAATTAGGATAATTGTTATCCATTATTTCCCATAATATTTCTTTATGATATCTTGTGCTGGTTTGTTTTGTGGGGTCCAATCGTGGTTATTATTAGAGTCTATTCTTCTAAAAGATGTATACCATTTCCAAGCAAAACCACCTGCAAACCATTTTTCTTTCCATAAACTTCTAAAAAAAGCATCATAAGCATTAGCCTGCCCTTGGTTATTTATTGGGCGTTCTTGGTATTCCATTTCCCAACTTCTCCAGGCTGGTGCATCCATGCTTCTATAACCATATTCGGTAAATAAAATTGGCTTTCCTTCTTTTAAACTGTATTGTTTTAATTGTTGTTTTATTGGTCCCCAAGTTTTTATTAAATCTTCTATTTTTGGAGTCACAGCATCAGAAAGAGGGAAATAACCGCTCATGCCTATAAAATCTAAATTTTTCCAAAAAGCTACGTCTTTATAATCATCCCAATTAGCGCAATAAGTTAGTTTTCCTTTATATACTTTTTTAATCTCTCTTATTAATTGAACCCAGTAAAACGGACGTTTAATTACCACTTTTTTTAGCTCTGTTCCAATACAAAATAGCTCTACATTTTGATTAGCGGCAAGTTTTACAAAAGTCATGATGTATTCTTGATAGTCAGCTTCCCATATTTTCCAATCCTCTTCTTTATCCAGATCAAAATCGCCAATCCAGCCGTTTTGTGTCCAAACGTGTGGTTTAAGCATTACTTTTAAACCTGCTTCATGCGCTTGCTTTATATTAATCTCTACACCTTCTAAGGTTTCTCCCCAATATTGTCTTCCATTTCCAAAATATACTTTTGGTTCGTTTTGTTTAACAAAGGCGTAAGGAATTAGTGCTACATAATTGGCATTAATATTTTGTAGATCGCCCGTCCAACTATTATCAATTTGTTTTGGTGGTGCGGTAAGACTTACGCCTCCAATTTTATCAGAAATTGGATGATAATCTTTATCGACAGTAACATTATCCTTTTTTTGAGATTCTGCGCTGTTACAAGCAAAAAGGAAAACCAAAAAAATATAAACATATTTAATGTTGCCAATAAGCATATCTAGAAGTTTTTTTAAGCGTTAAATTTATTCCGTCCCAAGTATTTTGTTTGAATAGTAGATTGGGGTATGCTTTTTCAAAATAATAAACATTGGCTTTATTCGGCTCAAGGTTTACCGTAACTTTCCATGTTGCTTTTTCGGGAATGGCATTATTTCCCTCTGCAACCAATAATTTAGCATTATATATTTTAAGTTTACCCACTTTATTACTAATTTGACTTTCTAAAATTTTAGCATCAAAATTCAAACCTTCTTTAAATTTTAGACTTCTTAAACTATAACTTAATTGATCTTCAAATAAAGTTTCTGTAGCTATTTTTTGTTCTCCATCTCCTTCCTCATCAAAATAAGAATTGTAGCTCATTAAATAATTATTTTTCTCATTTAAATATTCTTTAAAGGTATTGCCACACCACTCTTGCGAACTTGTTGTCATTTTGTCCATTTCCCAAGGTTTATCAAAATAAAAAAACATCGAACTTAAATAATGGTACGGATAGTTTTCGGTTTTTATACTTGCAAAAGCGTTCAGCTTCATTACTTTGTATAAATCCTTACGTTTGTAATCATCGGTTTTTACACGAAATTCTTTATTAAAATCTTCTGACACAGTAATATAGGTATATTCAAAATTACGTTGCTTTTTATAAACTATTCTTTGGGCATCATATATTGCTACTTCTGCTAAACCATCATACCAAAGCTTATTATTTGCCCATTCTTTATTAAAGTTTTGGCTTACAGCCGATGACTTTTCTTGATTGCTATTAGATTGATTAGTACAGGCTATACAAAGAATACTGATTATTAAATATTGATAAAACTTCATGATCTGATTTTTAAGTTTTTGATTTGAAATTAATGGTCAAAAATATGGATTAAATATTTGTGTATCCGCCGTCTAAGAAAAGATACGATATTATTACAATTTGATTTTGATATTTACTTAAGCCCAAGTAAATTTTGGTTCAAATGATAATATAACAACTCCTAATCTGTTTGAAATGTTAAAAACAACTAAATTTTATTTTAAAAGCTAATAGTTTTAATTTAAAAACTAAATTTAAAAATTCACATATTTAATAGAATGAATAGCATCAAAATCAGTATTATTATATTTATTTCCCTTATATCTTTTAAAGGATTTAGCCAAACTAAAAATATTACTTTAAAAGAATTGGCTGATAAAAAAGCAAAGCAATCTTATGATTTTCCATCAGAAAAAACTTATTTACAATTTGACAAACCTTATTATGCCGTTGGCGATACCATTTGGTTTAAAGCTTATGTTACTTTAGAAAACCATTTGCCCTCTCCAATCAGTAAAATTTTATATATAGATTTAATCAATCAAAAAGATTCTTTAATAGAAAGTTTAAAAATCCCCATTAAAAACAGCGTAGGTACAGGTAGTTTTTTGCTGGCTTATCCAAATTTTAAAGAAGGTAATTACCATTTAAGAGCGTACACCAAATGGATGTTAAACTTTGGTGATTCTTATTTTTTTAAGAAAAACATTTTGGTTGGAAATGCCTTAAGCAAAACTTTGAATACGCAAATCAGTTTTGATGGAAGTATAAATGAAAAATCTCAAAACGTAAAAAGCAAAATTGTTTTTAAGGATGAATATGGTAAAGTTTTAGCCAACAAAAAAGTAAGTTGGGAAGTTACTGCAGATTATGAAAGAGTTGCAAGAGGACGCGAGACTACCGATGGTAAAGGCGAAATTTCCTTTACTTTTAATGCTGATAGTAAAGTTGCGCTAAACACAGGTAATATAATTACTTCTTTAGATGCAGGAGACAATAGAATTTTGAATGCCACATTTCCCCTCAAAACGGCCATTATAGATTACGACCTTCAGTTTTTCCCTGAAGGGGGAGATTTGATTGATGGGTTGACTACAAAAGTTGCCTTTAAAGCCTTACAGTCTGACGGTTTAGGAGCAAATTTTACAGGGAAAATTGTAGATGAGCAAGGTGCAGAAGTTTCTAAAATAAGCCCTAGTCATTTAGGAATGGGTGATTTTGAAATAACTCCTACAAAAGGAAAAAAATATTTTGCCAATGTAATTTTCCCTAACGGAAAGCAAAAAAATATCCCTTTAATAGCGGTTAAAGATGAAGGAATTACCTTAACTACCCAAATTATAGGTGATAGTTTGAATATCAAAATAAATCCTAACAATACTTATTTACAAAACAACAGAAATCAGGTTTTTTACATTGTAGCACAAAACAGTAAAACACTTTATTATGCCGCTCAAAGTACATTAAGATTAAAAAACTATTCTGTTAACATCCCAATTGATAGATTGCCAACTGGTATTTTGCAAGTTTCCTTATTAAATGTGGCTTTTGAGCCTTTAAGCCAAAGGTTAACTTTTATCCAAAGAAAAGATGATTTAAAAATCACGCTTCGTCCAGATTTACCAGCATACAAAGGGCGTTCTAAAATTAAAATGAGCGTTGTAACCACTGGAGGTTTAGATATGAAAGCCGGAAATTATTCCGTATCCGTAATTAACGACGCTAAAGTTCCTTATAATGAGGATAAAGAAACCTCTATCTTAAGCTATTTTTTACTCAATTCTGATTTACCGGGTTATATAGAACAACCAAACTATTATTTTCATCATATAGATGCCAAGAAAATAGCCGACTTAGACAATTTGATGCTTACACAGGGCTATACAAAATTTTTATATAAAGATGTTGCTACCGATAAGAAATTTGATATTTTGGCTTTCCCGGAAGGTAGTATGGCAATTAGCGGAACCATCAGAAAAAGTAACGGAATGCCACTAGAAAATGGCAGGATTTTGTTCCAAATTCCTGATAAATATTTTAATACTACCGGCACTACAGATAAAGAAGGTCATTTTAAGTTTGATAACCTTATTTTTAAAGATTCATCAGAGGTAATTATCAATGCAAGAAATAACCTGAATTCTAAAGATTTACGGATAAGCGTAGATGGCGAACCATTTCCATCAATCTATAAAAACTCCAATTCTTCAGAAGATGTTTTAAATATTGATAGTGCTTTAGAGACGTATCTTAAAAACAGTAAAATAGAACATCAAAGTGCCTTCTTATTAAGGGAAGTTGTGGTAAAAGCATCGGCAACCAAAAAAATTGACCATACCAATTATTCTGCTTTAACTGGTTTAAGTTCTATTGCCGATAGACAAGTAGACGGAGCACAATTTCAAAATTGCAATATCATATTAAATTGTTTAAACGTCGCTGGGTTAACCTTTCAAGATCAACAACTTTATCTTACAAGAAACTATTCACAAGGTTTAAAAGTACCAATAGAGATTTATGTAAACGGTTTACAAGTAGATGTAAATTATTTAGCAAGTCTGGATGGAAAGGGTATTGATAATATAGAAGTATTTAATAATGATGGACTTACAGGTATCAATAGATTAAATGGTACAAGTGGTGTGGTTTCTATCAATATGAAGGAGTTAAAGAAAACCCCTGTTACTAAAGACCAGCTTAAAGACCTTTTTCCACCAAATAATGTTTTAACGCTTAAACCCAAAGGTTATTCTGTAGAGCGTCAATTTTACAATCCAAAATTTGCTGGACCAAAATCTAGTTTGCAAAACCAAGATAATAGAACAACTATTTATTGGAATCCATTTGTAGTAACGGATAAAGATGGTAAAGGCAGTTTCGAGTTTTACAATAGTGATGATAAAGGGCCTTATAAAATCACCGTTGAAGGTATTGATGCAAATGGAAATATTGGAAGAGGAATTTATACTTATGAGTTAAGGTAATAAGTTTTTTGTTTGAACAATGGAAAATAAAAATGATATTAAATCTGTAGAGGTGTTTTCTGGAGTACTTTGGCAAGCCACAATAGTTCAAAACATATTAATTGATAAAAATTCTAGAGAACGAGTTAATGGGAACTGTTGCGCCTTGGAGAGTTTCTTCTGGCGGATTTAATCCTGTTAAAGTAATTGAAGTAAATCTTGATTATGAAGCTTCCATAAAACTAATTGAAGAGTTTAACAACTCCCCTACCCAAGAGGAGGCCAATGAATGGCAGGAAGATTAAAAACCTATATAAGTTTTCCCTTTTATAATTTCCATCAATTAAGGATATAAATTCTTTTAATAAGATATCATTATAGTTTTGGTTAAATTATTGCTTTCTATAAAATTCAATATTTAATATG
>JACMNZ010000537.1 GCA_014378285.1 Pseudopedobacter sp. | reverse complement strand
GTTTCTTTATTATTTTTTTCTATCTGCTAAAATAGAAAGAACAAGGAAATAATTATGCAGTTACACTACGGAAATTTAATTGAGCAAGCTAAAAATGGTGAGTTTGATGTCATTATTCATGGTTGTAATTCTTTTCATACAATGGGTGCTGGAATTGCCAAGCATATCAAGACTAATTTCCCAGAAGCTTTTGAAGCTGATAAGAAGACAGGTTATGGTGATAAGGACAAAATAGGAACATTTTCAGAAGCTACGGTTGAAAGAAATGGTCATACTTTTACTATTATAAATGCTTACACTCAGTATCGCTATGGAAATGAAAGAGACCAGTTTGAATACGATTCTTTCCCTCAATTATTGCAAGATATTAAAGCTAGGTTTCAGGGGAAGCGTGTATCTTTACCTCTGATCGGTTGCGGTCTTGCTGGAGGAAATGAACCACGAATTCTAAAAATGATTAAGGAAAATTTTGAAGGTCTTGACTATAAATTAGTAGAAATTGATTTGAATAGAAAATTAAAATTAGAAGAAGATAAGCCTAATCAGCCAGAAACTCCTCAATACACTTACTTTTTTCATTTAACATCCCCCTTTAGTAATTTTCATCCATCAAAATTTGAATATAAAGAGCTTACATTTATATCTAATGAGCAATTCATGATGTACAGTAAAGCTAAAACATTTAAAGATGAAGCAACGGCTGATAGAATTATCAATATTCATAGAGAATTCTCTGACGATGGAAGCACTTTTAAAAGCATGCAAGATAAGCTTTGCTACCAATTAGCTGGTGGGTTCAAGCGCGGTGAGATTACTCGTGATCAGATTTTAAACGATAAAGAGTCAGTGGATGCTTGGAACACTATTCATAAAAAGATTAAGCAATTAGGACGTGGTGTTCAAAACTATAATGATGATGTATGGACTCAAAAAAGAGAAAAAATTGTCTTGTTTGGTGCAAGATTAAAATTCTCTCAAAATGAAGATTTAAAGCAAGTATTACTTAATACTGGTGATACTTACATGGTTGAAGCATCACGTTTTGATCCAATTTGGTCTTGTGGATTAACAGAATATGATGCCAAGAAAACTGACCCAACTAAATGGCCTGGATTGAATTTGCTTGGCAAAGTATTGGACACTTTAAAGATTGAAATTCAAAATGAATTAACTAAAACTGATGACATCAGTAGTAAAAAAAAGCCTTAGATAACTCCATTGAAGTGGTTAACTTTTACCAAATCGGCAAACAGATACCTGAAGATGGTGTTTATATAGGAAGATCTAACAGAAATTTTAATTTAACGGGATCTATTTTTGCAAATCCTTTCCCCATGAAAGGCCAGAGTGAAGAGGAAAGAACAAGAGTAATTACTGAATATAAAGATTGGTTTTGGAAACAAATGGCTGACAAACAGATTAGCAAACAAGACTTAATGACCTTAGCCGGTAAGAAATTGGTTTGTTACTGTGCGAAACTGCGCTGTCATGGGGATGTGCTTAAAGAAACTGTTGAATTATTGATGAATAATGAGGCTGAATTTAACAATAAGGTTAAGCAACTTCAAGATAATAAAAACAAAGTTAAGCCTTAATTTATTATTTCATTAATTTAGATCATATTTTTATTTTAAAAAAATAGTCTTAACATTGATTCAGACAATTCTAAATAATTTACTTTTAGTTGTTTCAAGTTAATAAATATAATATAATACTTAGGAGAAATTTATGAGTAAATGGGAAGCCAAAGAATATTTAAAAAAATTTAATATGACGGAATGGAATGCTCAAGAATATTTAAAAAAACTATATGATAAACAATTAAAAGACTTACGAACAAAAGTTTATGCTACCGTGCGAGATAGTAGTAGTGCTACAATAACAGAAGAAGGTTGGAAACATGATATTAGCGAAGATAAAAGAGGTTGGCTAATAAGTAAAGATGAAGTTATGGCTGAATTAGCCACAAGGGGAGATATTCCAAAT
>JACMNZ010000536.1 GCA_014378285.1 Pseudopedobacter sp. | reverse complement strand
TTTGATAGTTGATAGATATTCCTTGCAATCTTCATCAGTTTTAAACCTATCACTAAACTCTAGAAGATTCTGTCCTTTAAATATATCCATTTTGATGATCTATTAATACTTAAATATAGGTGTTTATCTGCTGACCTCTATTTAATTAATTACATCTTATTCAATTCTGGGGGTAAAATAGGTCTCACCTCTAACACCAAGTAATTATACTTATCCTCTGAAATTATAAAATAAGTATGGTAATGAAAATAAATATCGTAGAAATCTTTATTAAGCATCTCATTGTAAGTTTTATATTCTACAACTTTTTTTGAATCAATTGTAGTTTTTTCTTTTAAAACTAAATCTGAATTGAAATAGCCACTGGCAAAGCCTAAAGAGTTCTCATATTTATTTTTTATTAAAACAGTTAATGCAATTATTTTACCTCCAGAAATTCCGTAAGAAAATTTATTTTGATCTAATTTATCTATTCTCACAAAAATTGAGTCTTTCACTCCTTTTTGAGAGTACGAACATTCGAATCCTAAAATTAACATAATCAGGAGAATAGTCTTTTTCATATTATGGGCATTTATTTATGCTTATTTGATTGACTAATTTTGCATATGCGGTGTTATAGTCAGATTGCTTTCCAGCTAGTGAATTCACATAATCACTGTACATCTGTGTACCCTCTAAGCCCCGGTATGCCATTGCCAAATAGGAGTCAAAAGTAACATCAGGGTTATTATAAATATCAGGATAGTTTGTTTGGGTATAATCTTTTAACGCATTAGCAATCAAATTGATTTGTGATGCCATATAATTGTGTTGGTTAGAATTGATGAAACCATTCCCACTTCTTGCTTCAATATAATTGAATTGTTCAACAAGGCTCATATTTTGAAAGTTTGAAGGTAAATCATAAGGAAACCATTGTTGTGCGTTTACCCATAAATTGGCATGGAAGGCCTCATGTAAAAATGTACCAGCAGCTTCGATACCATAAACCTGATTAAATATTGGCGAGTTAATAGTAATTGTGAAATTAGTAGTTCCAAGATCATGATGAGTTTGCCCAGCAACTGGATTTCCTTTTTCATCTACCGGGTTACCCATTTGAAAAGTTACATTAAGATTTGTATTATTTTGGAAACTAGCCAATAAGTTTTTGAAAGTAGTATTATTTGTTAGATGATTAAATAAACAATCTGCATCATTATTATAAAGGTGGTTGATAACCTCTTGGGAAATTACAGGTGGTACATAATCAATTGGAGAGGCTGGGCTTCCGTTACCACCAGAAATGCTGCCACCACCACTACCGCCTCCGCCAGGCATATTTTCAGTTTCGAAGCAAACCCATTGATAAATTCTTGAACATTCAACTCCTCCAGTAATTCCATAACAATCCCATGATGGAATCATTAAACATTGAGGACCAATACTCGATAAAGTCTTTATTTTTTTATCGTTATTATCTACGTAACAACTGTAGCTGTTCAAATATTCAACTTCATTGGTTGAAGTAATATGATATCCTTTAATAATATTACCTTTCCAATCACGAACAATAATTACTCCTGAAAATTTAGCTCCAGCATTCTTTTCACTATCTACATAAGCATCATCAGGAATAGCTGTAACCCATTCTGTATGCATTTTACCGCCCTTATCTTTATACATCATTAAATAACTTAGGTTTTTATAAGAAATTGCTCTATTATCTTTACCAGCTCTTATGTAAAAATCTTTGCTAAATGATAAAGGGATTCTAACTGACTCACCAATTGTGATTGATTGTAATTTTGCATAATCCCACAAAACCTTTTTATTCAATTTTTGAAATTCGTCAAGTTTTTCTCCTCCAAAAATTTGTTTATTTTCAAGAGAGGCTAAGTTTTCTTCGAAATAAGTTTTAGCTTCAGTTAACAAGTCTTTTGGAAATTCCTGCTTTTGAAGGTCAGTTTCATTCTTACAAGAATTAAAGGAAATTAATAGACCAATAATCAATAAGTTAAAATAATAAAGGGGGGGGTAAATAATTTTTTCATCTATTTGTTTTTAAGGTATTTAAAAGTAGAAATTATTTTTATAAACAAGAAATTAAATCCTATACTTTTCACAACTTTCTAGAAATTTTTCATCTGTATCCACATTAATACCTATTTCATCAGATATAAAAAGCTCAAAGCCTTTATAAGTTAAACCTCCTGAAACAGGGTCAACCAAATGACCTAATAAGCAGGTATCTAAATCAAAAAACTTAATTTTTGGACAAGCTAAAGCAAAATGAAGATTAGCTGTTAAGGCAATTCTACTTTCTAGCATGCTCCCAATCATACATGGAATATCATGCATTCTTGCTTCATGATAAATTTTCAAACTTTCGTTAATTCCGCCCGATTTTGCAAATTTAATATTGATGTAGTCACAAGATTGTGATTTGATCAATTTTCTCGCATCATGATGATTGAAGCAACTTTCATCAGCCATTAATTTGATGGGTGAAAGCTTTTTCAATTCTGGTAAAAAGTCATCAAACCAGGTTCGCATGGGCTGTTCGCAAAACTCAATATCAAATTTCTGGAGCTCATTTAAAGCTAAAATGGCTTCTTCAAAAGTCCAGCCTTGGTTTGCATCCAATCTTAAAATGATAGTATTACCAACTGCTTTTCTAATTTGTTTTACGCGTTCAATGTCATCCTCAACTTTCTTTCCTAATTTTATTTTGATGATGCTACAGCCGTTTTCCACATGTTTTTTAGCAGTTTTTGCCGTTCCTTCTGGCGTATCAATGCCAATAGTCATATCCGTAATGACTTGTCTTTTCTCTCCACCTAAGAATTGATATAGCGGTTGATTCGCATTTTTAGCCGCGATATCATATAAAGCCATGTCAAATGCGGATTTACAAGTTGCGTTAAAAGCTGTATAATTATTTAATTCTTGCATTCTATCTTCAATAGCCAGTGGATTTTTCCCTTTCCAGATTTTCGCGAAATCCTGAGCCATCTTTAACATGGTTTCCTGCGTTTCACCCACAATCATTGGGAAAGCAGAGCCTTCGCCGACGCCATAAATTCCAGCATCGGTATAAACTCGGATAAAAAT
>JACMNZ010000108.1 GCA_014378285.1 Pseudopedobacter sp. | reverse complement strand
TTGAAAATTATTCCTGGTTTTGGGAAATCCGGAATATCTCTGATTATATTTTTGATCTGATCTTCTAACATTAAAATTTTAGATATGGTAGTATTTTTTGAATTGTTTCGGCATTTAAGATTGCAATCTTACTTAAATCGGCGGGGTTTTTATAATTTCCATGCTGCTTTCTGTAAGCAATTATTGCATTAGACTGTTTGTAAGCTAGGTACGGAAAAGTCTTCAATTGTTCAAAAGTACAATCATTAATATTTATGAAAGCTATGTTTGCACCATCAACTCTCACCTGATTTTTAATCTGCTCAAACTTTAAAGAATCAATTCCGTAAACTTCTCTTAGTTGATTGATGTGATTAAAACCTCCTAACCTATTTTTATATTTTAAAATTCGGGATGCAAAAGATGGCCCAACTCCACTGATCGTTGTTAATGTAATTGAGTCGGCAGAATTGATTTCGACCATTACTTTTTCTTTAACATTTTTAGGATAATTTAAATTTCGGGATGGATAATCAAATTTCTTATTTGAGACTTCTGTTTCAGCAATTTGAATGTACGGTTCTAATTCCTCAAACTTTTCTGCAGAAATCACAAACATCTTTTTAACATCAGCCTTGCTCCTAAATTTACCACCTTTAGCCTCATAACTTATTATGCTATTTGCCTGTTTTTCTGATAAACCAAGCTTCATCCAATTTTGTAGAGATAGATTATTTGGATTGAAATTAAAAAGTTGCACTTTGGGTTTTGCTACATTAGAATTTTCCTCATCATCATAAAAATGATTTTTATCTTTAAAACCCTCAATTTCTTTAATTTGGGGCTCAAGGTTTTCTACGGTAATTTTTATGGGCTGATAATTAAATTTATCCCAAACATAGGGGGCTATCATTATAATTGCTATCAAAAAAAGGAATACTATCAAACCCCGCATCTCTCCTGGTGTAAACTTTAAATACCCTTTTATTTTTTTCTTCATTGATAAGTGTAAAATGTTTGCCTAATGTATTAAGAATACTATGAATAAGTGAGTTATGAAGTAAAAAAATTAATTTGCCTAAATTTAAAATTGATGCGCTATTTTTACGATTAAATAAAACCGATTAAGCTTAATTTATTTAATGAAGATCATTACCTCCGAAGAATTTGCTAAGGCTACAAAATTGAATAAATTAAGAATGCCTGGACTTGCTTCATTGTTGATGGAAATAATGAAAATCAATGACATCAATGATACTTTTGAAGCTGCCGAAAATTTTGAAGGTGTTGAATTTGTTGATGAGATCTTAAGACTTGTTGGAGTAAAGATAGAAATCAGCGAAAGTGATTTAAAAAACATTCCATTACAGGGTGCGTTTGCAGCTATCGCTAATCATCCTTATGGAGGTATTGAAGGCTTGATTTTAATTAAGGTTTTATGCACTATAAGGCCTGATGCGAAAGTGATGGCCAATTTTATCCTTAAAAAAATTCCTAATCTTAGCAACTTTTTTGTAGCCGTAAATCCATTTGAGAATGTAGAACATTCATCAAGCATTAGCGGGATAAAAACAACTTTAAACTTATTAAAAAGTGGTACGCCTATTGGTATTTTCCCTGCTGGTGAAGTTTCTACGTATAAATTAGGCCAGCAGCAAATAACTGATAAATTATGGCATCCTGTTGTTGGAAAGTTGATTAGCAAAGCAAAAGTACCAGTCTTGCCTATTTATTTTCACGGAAATAACGGATTGTTGTTTAATCTTTTAGCATTAATACATCCAACATTAAGAACGGCTAAACTACCTTCAGAGCTTTTTAACAAAAAAGGGCATAAAATAATAGTAAGAATAGGAAAACCTATCGCTTTTGAAGATATTCCTGATAACACAAACAACACAAAATTGTTAGCTTATTTGAGAGCTAAAACTTATGCTTTAGGTGCGGGATTAGAGAATGAAAGAAAAATCTTTAATCCAAGGAACCTCTTCAAAATAAATAAGCAACGTGAAGATTTAGTGGCGCCTATCCCAAATGAGCTGATTGAAGCAGAGGTTGTAAATTTGAGAGAAAACTATTTGGTTTGGACAGAAAAAAACTATGAAGTTTATATATCTCCTACCACTCACATCACAAGTATCATCAAAGAGATTGGTAGACTGAGGGAAATCACTTTTAGGGAAGTTGGAGAGGGAACCAATAAATCATCTGATTTAGATGCCTATGATATATATTATAATCATCTTTTTATTTGGGATGTTGAGGCAAAGATGATTGTGGGTGCTTACCGTATTGGCAAAGGGGATGAGATTTTTTACAGCTATGGAAAAAAAGGTTTTTATACCTATGAACTTTTTAAGTTAAGAGATCAATTTGTCCCTGTTTTAAGACAAAGTTTAGAATTGGGTAGGTCTTGGATAAGGAAAGAATATCAACAGCGGCCGTTACCACTATTTTTATTATGGAAAGGGATTTTAAAATATCTTATTGATAACCCAAAATACAAATATCTAATTGGCCCTGTGTCTATTAGTAATGTTTTTAGCAAGTTTTCTAAATCGTTGATCGTAAATTTTATATATAGAAATCATTTTGATGCTGAGATGGCACAGATGGTAAAACCTAGAAAACAATTTAAGGTAGATTTTTCTAAGATTGATGCTGACATTTTAACCGCAAGTAGTAGCTCGTTAAAAAATTTAGATAGCCTTATCGGCGAGATTGAGACATCGCATATAAAAGTTCCAGTTTTATTGAGGCAATATATTGCACTAAATGCAAAAATAATCTGCTTTAATATAGACCCTAAATTTTCTGATTGTTTAGATGGGTTTTTAGTTTTAGACCTAGAAAGTGTACCTGCAGATATGTTAGAGAAGTTGGGTAAAAATCTTTAGCTAGGTGGTTAATTTATTAGGTTGTTAGATGGTTAGCGCTTTGATGATTAGATTTTTAAACGGTTAGGTGGATATTTTAAATGGAGAATGCTGAATATTATTTAATCATCATCGGTGTTTCTGGGAGTGGTAAAACCTCTATCGGTAAAATGCTGGCGCAACAACTTGATGTAGAGTTCATCGAAGGGGATGATTTACATCCACAAGCAAATATTGATAAAATGAAAAACAGTATTGCATTGAATGATGAGGACCGATTGCCTTGGTTAAACATCATCAAAGAAAAAATATCGACCAGAATTAAAGAACAAGAAGGTTTTGTGTTGAGCTGTTCTGCCTTAAAAGTTGATTATAGGGACTTATTAAGAGAGGCTGGTAACATTCGGTTTTTATTTTTAAAAGTCGCTGAAAATGAAGTTGCCGAAAGATTAGCACATAGGGAAGGTCATTTTATGCCTTCTTCATTAATGCACAGTCAAATAGAAACATTAGAAAATCCGTCTCAGGAAGCCGATGTAATTTTTATCGACGCAAATAAAAGACCTGAAATGGTAATGAATGATTGCATTTCCAAAATATAATTTGAAACTTCTGTTATAACAAAATAGGGAAACCAAATGGCTTCCCTATATTTTAAATTATTATTAATAACTTAATTAAACTTTGCGCCAGTAGCAGCTGAAGAACCTGATTTTAAAGTAAAATTAGGTGCAGTTAAGCTGAATGGTGTGTTTAATAAAGTTTGAGAAACACTCTCTGTTAAATTTAAATTACCTTTTGCAGTAAAGTATGTTTTCAATAAATCTACTGTGGCAAATGAAGGTGTAGAGCCAGAAGCAATTATATCTAAATTAGCAACATAAGATTGATAAATATTATTTGTTATTAAAGAAGAACCGTCAGTTAAAGCATCTCCTGTTTGTTTGTCTCTGATATTTAGACCGTATTTAAATCCTATAAAAATTGAGTTTCCTAAAATCATTTTAGAACCTCTTCTCCATAAATTTGCATGTTCATGCTTTGCATCTACAGTTGCTAAAGCAGCAGAACTAGAAACTGGACCAACAATAGTCATATTTGAAATAATTGGACGAGTTCTTGGGCTAGAATCGAAAACAGTTTCAGAGTTATCAGATTCAATTCCATTAGACTGCCCAGCTTGATCAGCTAATTGAGGATCTCTTTGTCCAACACAAAACTGAAGTTTACCAACAAATCCATTATCAAAATCGAAGGAATCATCTGTATTAGATACAGAAATTAAATGTTTTGCATTTACTGTTCCGCCAAACCATTCAAAAGAATCATCACCAGAAAAAGCAACTTCAACGTAATCAATTGTAGTTCCTGTTCCAACAGAGCCTAATGTTAAACCATTTATTTCATTATTTGGTTGAAAAGCAATACCTGGATATTCTATACGTACATATTTAAGTGTACCTGAATTATCTGCTGCATCACTGCCACCATGTCTTCCCTCTGTGGTAACATTCACTCCACCTTCTATTGTGCCTACTCCACCAGGGATATTATTTGGAGCTTTACCTAATAAAATAATCCCTCCCCAATCACCTGAAGCTCTAGAACCTTTGGCAAGGTTAGAAGTAAATATAATTGGCTTTGCAAGGGTTCCTTCTGCAACTATTTTAGCGCCTTGTTCTACAATTATTGTAGCTTTGCTAGATTTATCACCTCTTAAAATTGTACCAGCTGGAATAGTTAAAGTAATACCTGATTTAACATATACAAATCCAGATATCAAATATACCTTAGTTGCATCTAAAGTTGTGTTAGTAGTAATATTACCAGTTAAAGTTGCATTTGTAGCGGCATAATCTGTTGTTTGTGGATTATAGTTTGCCCAACCAGACGACCAATCTGTTGTTCCGAATGCGCCTTTATATTCAACTCTTTCAAAAAAAGAATTATTTAAACTTTCAGAATTATCTCCAATAATTACTGGATCACCGCCAGAACTATCTTTTTTACATGAAGTAATTACAGAAACTCCAATTATGGAAGCTATAAGAATTTTAGATTTAAAATTTTTCATTTCTATTTATTTATTTTTTGTAAAAGTATCCTCACTAGATTACTTTAAGATTATTATAATGTTAAAAAACCTATTATTTATAGTTAAGATAATGTTAAGGATTATTTAAAAGTGTATGCAAAGCTTATTGATATACTTGATCCATATCTTTCAGAAATGTTTATATTATCTGTAGATTTATCAAACCTTCCATTTTGATTTGCGTCTTGATAAAAGATGCCTTTATTGTTTAAGATATCACTATAATTTATCTTTATTTCCCCATTAGATTTTGCTATTTTTTTTGATATTTGAAAATCTAATATATTACGAGGATTTTCATAGATGTCACCATCTTGAACGTTTCCTACGGCATAGATTCTTTTTCCAATTCTATTGTAAAGTAAACTAAAGCCAATGGGATTAATAGATGGAGACGCATATTGCAGTCCGGTATTGATTAAATATGGCGATTGACCTTGCAACGGTCTTACACCATCCTTATTGACTAATTTAGAAACCACCACTTCTGATTTGATTAAAGATGCGTTTGCACTAAGTGTGAAATTTTTAAATCTATCATCAATAAAATTCAAAGATTTTCTTATCTCTGCTTCTATACCAAATATAGTTGCTGATTTAGCATTTGAATAACCAACGGTACGCCCACTAGTTCCTAACTGCAAGGCTTGTTCAATTGGTAAATCAAAGCTCTTAAAAAAAGTAGCTACAGAAATAGCTTCTCCACTTCTTGGATAAATTGCATATCCAAGATCAATATTAATTGTACTAGATTGTTTTAATTTAGGATTGCCTTGTACAGAAACGTTTTTATTAAAATCATAAAAAGAAAACGGTGCAATTTCTCTAAATTCTGGTCTTCCAATTGTTTTTGATCCTGATAATCTTAAATTAGATTTTTCTGTTAAATTGTAAATCAAATTAACAGAAGGCAGGATATTTACATAGGTTGTATCAACAATTATAGGATTGAATGAATTATCTGCACTTATCAATTCTTGTTTGAAAGATTCTACTCTAACTCCAGCACCTACCCTTAATTTTTCTTTAACAAAACCATCAAACATTGCAAAGCCAGCATTCAAAAGTGATTTAGCATCATAAGAATCGCTGCCATTTGTTATTTCATCTAAAACGAATCCTCTCGGTCTAATGTTAGAAGCGGCAAATATTTGATCTTGAGGCAAAGATAACGCAGCTGTATTATCAAAATTATTATCTCTAATGAAACCAATTACCCTTGCACTAAAGTCTCTTTTTCTTAATTGTCCAAAGTAACCTAATTTCAATTTATTATTATCTCTAAACCACTTAACGGGAATTGTGAAATTTGTGGAACCCCCATAAGAATTCTCATTTAATAATGAAGAAAAATTACCTCCCAACCTTGGATCAGAAGAACCATTTGGAACAGAAGCAACACCTTGAGAATATTCCATTCTTTTAAAACCTGGCTCTTTTCTATCAGTATTTGCAAAATTAAGATTCCAATCTAACTTTACTTTGCTTGCTTTTGACAATAAATGTTCACCACTAAGCTGATTACTAATTAGTGAACGTTGTAATAAATAATCAGCCGTTCTAGTAAAAGCTTGACTACTTTCATCAATACCAATCCTACTTGTAAATTGACTTTCAATTACTCTGTTAAATAAATTTTTTAATGCTATCTTATTAGTACCCCAAGAATAAGCGAAGTTTGCTAGCCCTCCAATGTTTGTATTATAATTAAACACTTTGTCAGAAAATTTATCACCAACATTCTGTCCTGCATATGCAATTTGATCTACGTCTTTCAAACGTTCGTCATATCTATAAGAAAGCGAAAGTATAGTGCCAAACTTCTTATTATTATCGTAAACCTTGCTAGTCCCATAATTAGCCTGAAATATTGGGCCAAGCTTTGAAGTCACATCTGAATAGCCCCAATTATTTGTAAAGGCTTTTGATAAATCAAAACGTTGTGATCCTTGATTTGGCAATGCTAAATACTCTGCTTTTGAAGGAAAGTTTGAAGGGATATCTCTTCCCTTGTCATAAAATCCAAAAACTTCACTACCACTTTTAGGTGCAGTTAAGAAATTTTTAAAAGTTGATTGGGTATTATATGATGTTCCTAAAGAAAGATTAAGGAACTTTGAATCAGGAAAATCTTTGGTAACAATCTGAACAACTCCACCAGAGAAATCACCTGGAATATCAGCAGAAGCTGTTTTATTAACAACAATTGCATCAATTAAATTTGAAGGAATAATATCGAAAGAAAATGCCTTTCTATCAACCTCTGTATTTGGCAATACAGCATTATTTAACATAGCAGAATTATATCTATCTGACAAACCCCTAACA
>JACMNZ010000107.1 GCA_014378285.1 Pseudopedobacter sp. | reverse complement strand
CACTAATCCTTGGCCTGCTTGCGGCGAAATTGATATTATGGAGCATCTTGGTAGAGACCTAAATAATATTTATGGTACGCTACATTATCCTGGCCACTTTGGAGGCTCCGCAGATGGCGGTACAAAAAGAATTAGTAATGCGACTACTGCTTTTCATGTTTATACATTAGAATGGACCTCTTCATTAATTAAAATATTAGTTGACGGGGATGTGGTTCATACGGTGGCGAACTCAGGTAGCATTCCCTTCAATAAAGATTTCTTTTTCATCATAAATTTGGCAATGGGCGGCAATTTTAGTGGCCCTATAGATCCTTCTGTAAATAATGCAACCTTAGAAGTAGATTATATAAGGGTTTATAAATAGAAATCACCAAAGAGCTTCTTAATAATTAGAATGATTTAATCTATTCTGATATTAAGAAGCTTTTATAATTTTAAAACACCATGAAAAAAAATTTATATTTAAGTATCTCCAAAATATTGCTTTGTTTATTACCCCTAACGTTTTCTAACAGCTGGGCACAAACTAAAACGACTCCATCAACAATTAGTGCCAAAGTAGCTCAACTTCTTTCAAAGATGACCCTAGAAGAAAAAGTAGGGCAAATGGCGCAAGTAACTGTAGACGTAATTACAAAAGGCAAAGACCGTTTTAGCAGTTTTGAACCTGTGGAACTTGATCCAAAAGAAATGGATGATGTCTTTAATAAATATAAGGTCGGATCTATATTGAACACCGCTAATAATAGGGCAAGAACAACCCAAGAATGGTATAAAATTATCTCTGAAATTCAAAAAGTTGGAAAGGGGCGCTTAAATATCCCTGTTATTTATGGGATAGATGCTATCCACGGAACAACCTATACTGCTGGAGCAACTTTTTTTCCTCAGCAAATAGGACAAGCAGCTAGTAGAAATTTAGATCTCATTAAAAAAGGGGCACAAATTACCGCCTATGAAACAAGAGCAAGTGGCATTCCTTGGAATTTTTCTCCTGTTTTAGACCTGGGTTCAGATCCTCGTTTTCCTAGAATTTGGGAAACTTACGGAGAAGACCCGTATTTAACTTCTGAGATTGGAAAAGTAATGGTTAAAGGATATGAAGGAGATAACAACGATATATCATCCCCTTTTCATGTGGCTTCATGCTTAAAACACTTTTTAGGCTATCAGGTGGCAGCTTCAGGTAAGGATAGAACACCTGCTTTCATTTCTGATCAAGCATTAAGAGAATATCATGTTCCTTCATTTAAAGCCGCTATTGATGCCGGCGCACACACCATCATGATAAATTCTGGTTTAATTAATGGCATTCCGGTACACTCTAGTTATAAAATACTCACCCAATTATTACGTAACGAATTAGGCTTTAAAGGTTTAATTGTAACCGATTGGGGCGATATAGAAAATTTAAATACCCGGGATCATGTTGCAGCATCTAATAAAGAAGCCGTAATGATATCCATTAATGCCGGTATTGATATGTCTATGATTGCTTACCAATATGAGCCTTTTTGTAATGATTTAGTTGCTTTGGTAAAAGAAGGAAAAGTAAAAACAAGCAGAATTAACGACGCCGTTACTCGTATTTTAACTTTAAAATACCAATTAGGTTTATTTGATACCCCAGTAACAAATTACAAAGATTATCCAAAATTTGGAAGTAAAGAATTTGAAGCTGCTGCTTATCAAACTGCTGTAGAATCCATCACTTTATTAAAAAACACCAATAACATTTTGCCATTAAAAAAAACCGCTAAGTTACTGATAACAGGTCCAAATGCTAATTCTATGCGTACTTTAAATGGCGGCTGGACTTACTCATGGCAAGGGGAAAAAGTGGAAGATTTTGCTTCAAAATATAACACCATCGTTAAAGCTGTTCAAAATAAAATTGAGCCTAAAAATGTGACTTTCATCCCTGGTGTTAGTTATAAAATGGATGGCAAATACTTTGAAGAATATTCAGACAAAATGGATGAAGCAATTGAAGCTGCTAAAAGTGTTGATGCAATTATACTTTGCCTAGGAGAAAACACGTATACAGAAACCCCTGGCAACCTAAGCGATCTATATTTATCAGACTTGCAAACAGAATACGCTAAAAAATTATCAGCAACGGGTAAACCCATCATTCTAGTTTTAAATGAAGGTCGTCCTAGAATCATCAGTAAATTTGAACCTTTAATGCAAGGTGTAATAATGACTTATTTACCGGGAAATTTTGGTGGTGATGCTTTAGCTAGCATTTTATTTGGAGATGAGAACCCATCGGGTAAATTGCCTTTCAATTATCCAAAATTCCCAAATTCATTGGTTAACTACAACCATAAACCTTCAGAAAGTAGAAGTGTGGTAGAAGGAGTTTATAATTATGATGCCGATTACAATCCGCAATATGAATTTGGTTTTGGATTAAGCTACACCAATTTTGAATACGGTAACTTAAAATTAAGCGCTAAAAATATAAAAGCAACTGACGTTTTAACGGTAACAGTAGAGGTAAAAAATGCAGGTAATAAGGAGGGTAAAGAAGTGGTAGATCTATATTTATCAGATTTAGTTGCAAGCATAACGCCTGATGTAAAAAGACTGAAAGGCTTCCAAAAAATTAGTTTAAAGTCGGGAGAGAGTAAAACCATAACCTTTAAATTAGATAAAAAAGCTTTTGCATTTATAAATGCTGATAACAAAGCCGTAGTAGAGCCTGGAGATTTTAAAGTTACAATAGGGAATTTACAGAACAATTTTACAGTAACCAATTGATTTAATAAAATCAATAATGGGGTTTTATAAAAAAGGGAGGTTTTTTAAACCTCCCTTTTTTATAACCGGGCTTTCCAATGCTTCGCTATCGCTTCGGCCCTGCAGGCTGTCGTTAACAGTTCACATTTCCAATCCCTAACCCAAAAGCCTATATTAACACCAACTTTCTGAATGTTAAAAATTGTTAAACAAATCAGTTTGAGCATCTATACACGTTATATTTGATATTTATCGATGAAAAAGAAAAGTATTATTTTAATCATGGCTTTAATGAGTTTCGCCTTAATAGGTGTTATGGCCATGCAATACTATTTCATCAAAGAATCTTATGGCTTAAAATCACAATTATTTGATCAAGCGGTAAATGATGCGCTCAAAAATGTATCAACAAAACTAGAGAAGAAAGAGGCAATGGTTTTTTTAGCTCAAAAAGTTGATCGCGAGCTTAAAAATAGCGACGATAAACTTTCCGCTCAAAATAAATCCAGAACAGAAAAACAGCTTCGTGATTTCTCAAAAAACCGAAGGTTAAAATACCAAAACCAAACCATTGCTTTTGTTAGAAGAATGAAAGCCAATCAGGCAAAATCTGATAGTATTTTTAGATTGAGGGATAGTATAGTAAGAACAAAATACCCTTACCGAATGGTTTATAACGGACCTGTAATTGCTGATAATATTCCCTTTAGCGTAAATTTAAAAGTTGATATTGACCAAATTGTTGACGATTATGGTTTTGTGCATACCATCCAAAGGCAATCCATTTTAGAAACACCTCCTGTTTTAAATGGAAAAAAAATAGTTAAAAGGGGTGTTGCCGTGGTAGATTCTGTTAGAAAGTATATGGTGCAAGACCCTGTTTTGGGTACAGTGTTAAAAACTATCCCCAAACCAAATTTCTTAACGGGCATTTCAGATAAAGAGCTTCGTTTAGCTTCACAAAATCACAATAAAAATCAAGCAAAAAGAGTAAATAACTATTTAGATTCTGTAGAACAAAATGGAAATAAAAGCGCCGTTTTTGAAGATATTGCCTCAGAAATGCGACAAGTAAATGTTCCTTTAGAAAAAAGGATTCAGCCACAAACCATAGATTCTTTATTGGCACTAGAGCTAGCAAATAATGGTGTCAATTTAAATTATAGCTATAAAATAAGCTCGGTACAAGATGATTCTGTAATTTTCAGAAAAGCATCTGTCAACAATGTAAATTTTATCCCGGCAAATACTTATAAAACGCTTTTATTTTCTAAAGATTTGGTGCGAGACGCCGGTTATTTGACCATTACTTTTCCTAAAAAAAACACCCTCATTTTAAATAATATGGGTACGGTATTGTTTTCTTCTGGCGGTTTGTTATTGATTTTAGCGGCAAGCTTTACTTACACAATAAGTTCTATCCTCCGTCAGAAAAAAGTATCAGAGATGAAAACAGATTTCATCAACAACATGACCCACGAGTTTAAAACGCCCGTTGCAACCATCATGATTGCTAGCGAAGCACTTAAAGACCCAGAAATAAACGATAATAAGGCGAGGGTAAATAAACTAGCAAGCATTATTTATGATGAAAATATCCGTCTAGGAAATCATATTGAACGCGTTTTAAACATCGCCAAAATAGAGAAAGATGATATAAAGCTAGAGCAGCAACATCAAGATGTAAATGACATTGTTGCAAACGTGGTTGATAGCATGAGTTTACAATTAGAAAAGAAAAACGCAAAGGTTACTTTAGAACTACATGCCGTAAAATCAATTATTATTGCAGATGAATTGCATCTTTCTAACGTGATTTTTAATTTAATTGATAACGCCAACAAATACAGCCCTAATCAGCCAGAGATAACGCTTTCCACAGAAAACAATGGTGATAAGATCATTATAAAAATCGCAGATAAGGGCATCGGTATGAACCGAGACCAACAAAAGAAAATATTTGAACAATTTTATAGAATCCCAACCGGAAATATACATGATGTAAAAGGTTTTGGCTTAGGCTTAAGCTATGTAAGTAACATGGTAAAAAGAATGAATGGCAGCATAAACGTTAGGAGCGAAAAAGACCAGGGATCTGAGTTTGAGATTAAATTTACTTTGGCGTAATTATGCGTTATTAAATTTAATATCTAATAATACTAAAAGCAATGAACAAGAAAATACTGTTAGTAGAAGACGACCCAAACTTGGGAATGCTCTTAGAAGATTATTTGAGTTTAAAAGGAAAATTTGATGTTACACTTTGCGTAGATGGCGAGGAGGGCTTAAAAGCTTTTACTGCCAACTATTACGACATTTGTATTTTAGATGTGATGATGCCAAAAAAAGACGGTTTTACTTTGGCAAAAGACATTAGAAAAATTAACCCAAATACGCCCATTATTTTTGCAACCGCAAAAGGGATGATGGAAGATAAAACAGAAGCCTATAGTTTAGGCGGAGACGATTACATTATCAAACCTTTCCGGATTGAAGAACTGCTTTTGAGAATAAACGCCTTGTTAAAAAGAGTCTCTAATCAAGATCAAGCATCAGAAGTAAAGCCAACCAAATTTGACATTGGTAGCTACCATTTCGATTATCAAACACAAATAATCTCTTTAGACGAACAAACCCAAAAAGTAAGTACCAAAGAAGCGGAATTACTGCGTTTGCTTTGCCTAAAAATGAACGCTGTTTTAACAAGAGAAGAAGCATTAATACAAATTTGGCATGACGATAATTACTTTAACGGACGCAGCATGGATGTTTTTTTAAGCAAACTAAGGAAATATCTAAAAGAAGACCCTAAAGTAGAAATCATAAATGTACACGGCAGAGGGTATAAACTATTAGTGAACTAGTATCTATTTTATCTCCTTAAAAAATCTGTGTAATCATCTTAATCTGTGCAATCACAAAAATCTAATCACGAAAGCCACCAAAAACATGACTATGATCACTTTTTCAATCTCCCAAAATCATTCAAAATAGTTCTGTATTAATGGATATTTGTTTTAATGGATATCCAAACCCAACTGCTGTGCTACCATTGTGGCGATTTATGCTTAACTGAAAATCTTAAACAAGAGGATAAAAACTTTTGTTGCAGCGGGTGCCTTAATGTTTACAGTATTTTATCAAACGGAGGTTTAAACAATTATTATAAATTAAACCAACATCCCGGCGCTAGTCAAGATAAAGCGATTGGCAGATTTGGCTATTTAGATAATGTAGAAATTGCCGCAAAACTGATTCATTATTCCGATTCTCAAAAAACAACTATCACTTTTTATATTCCATCTATCCATTGCAGTTCTTGTATTTGGTTGTTAGAACATTTAAATACCATAGATTCCGCCATACAAGAAAACCGTGTCGATTTTCTTAAGAAACAGGTTTACATTCAGTTTAATCCACAACAAACTTCCTTAAAAAACATTGCCGAATTACTGACTAATATTGGTTATGAACCACTGATTAGTTTACAAGATGTGGTAAACAGTGATGTTGCTAAAAAGGATAAACTAATCCCCAAAATTGCTGTTGCCGGCTTTTGTTTCGGTAATGCCATGTTGTTGAGTTTTCCGGCTTATTTTGGGCTTTCTGCATCAGATGCACAATTTGGGAAAGCTTTTAGTTTATTAAGTCTGCTGTTTTGTTTACCTGCGGTCTTTTATTCAGGTTGGGATTATTTTAAAAGAGCCCATCAATCGCTCAAGCAAAAAAACTTAAATATAGATTTTCCATTAGCTTTAGGAATAGCGGTTTTATTAATTAGAACCCTATCAGATTTTACGTTTAATACCGGCGAAGGCTTTGCAGATAGCTTAACAGGATTGGTCTTTTTTCTTTTGATAGGAAAGTTTGTACAGCAAAAAACCTATCATCATTTATCTTTTGAAAGGGATTACCGTTCGTTTTTTCCTGTAGCCGTTGATGTTTTGGATGAAGACGGAAATACAAAACCGGTAGCTTTAGAAAACCTAAAAGAAGGTGATAGAATTTTGGTAAAAAGCCAAGAAATTATCCCAGCAGACGCCATTCTTTTAAAAGGTGATGCCTTGATAGATTTTAGTTTTGTAACCGGAGAATCGCAAGCGGTAGATAAAGTTTTAGGAGAAATTATTTATGCTGGCGGCCGGCAAACTACAGGTTCTTTAGAGCTAGAAGTGGTTAAACCTGTTTCTCAAAGTTACCTAACAGGATTATGGAATAACGAAGCTTTCCAAAAAATTAACTCCAATAAAACCAAAACTTTTGTAAACCAAATAAGCCATTATTTCAGTTTGGTATTATTGATCCTGGCTACATCTGCCCTCCTTTTTTGGCTACCACAAAACTGGCAAACTGGTTTAAATGCCTTTACGGCGATATTGATAATCGCATGCCCTTGCGCTTTGGCTTTAAGTACACCATTTACTATGGGTGCGGCTTTAAGCATTTTTGATAAAAATAAATTCTACCTCAAAAACACTGATATCGTTGAACAATTAGCAGCTATTGACACCATAGTTTTTGATAAAACAGGAACTGTAACACAATCTGAGGGCAACAGCATTAGCTTTCAGGGAGAATTAAATCAAGAAGAAAAAGAAATTATCTATAGCATCTGCAAAAACTCCATCCATCCATTAAGTCGTAAAATTTGTGGCTTTTTAAATAATATTAAAACGGTTAAGGTTTATGGTTATCAAGAGCATATTGGTAGTGGTATAACTGCCTTTTGTGATGATAAAAAGGTTTTAATCGGCAATGCAAATCTTATAGTTGATGGTAAATCAATAATAACTAACGCTCCACAAGTTCATGTTTCTATTGCTGGTAAATACTTAGGTTATTTTGAAATTAGACAAAAAGTAAGAAGTGGTTTGCAAGAAATACTTAACCAATTAAACCATACCTACCGCACTTTTTTAATCTCAGGAGATAAGCTGCAAAATTCTTCCGTCTTGAATAATTGCTTTAAAAATAATGAAGATTTATATTTTAATCAAAGCCCACAAAACAAGCTTGATTTTATCAACAATAAGCAACAACAAAACAATAAAGTATTAATGTTAGGCGATGGTTTAAACGATGCTGGCGCATTAAAGCAAAGTAACGTTGGGATTGCTGTAACGGATAATATCAATAATTTTACGCCCGGTAGCGATGCGATTTTAGACGGACAATCTTTAACGTTTTTACCTAATTTTTTAAGCTTTGCAAAATCAACTGTTAAGATAATTCATTTATCGTTTTGTATTGCCGTTTGTTATAATATAGTAGGGATTAGCTTTGCGATACAGGGAGAATTATCACCTTTAATTGCGGCAATTTTAATGCCCGTTAGTACCATAACTATTATTGCATTTACAAGTTTTGCAACTCATTTTAGTGCTAAAAAACATAAATTAAAGCCATGACTATTATATTCTTTTTAATTGCTTGCAGCGTTTTATTGGCTTTGCTTTTCTTGGGAGCTTTCTTTTGGGCGCATAATTCGGGACAAAATAAAGATTTGTATACGCCATCCGTTAGGATTTTATTTGATGATGAATTGCGAGAGGAGAATGAGGAAGAAAAGAAGCCCCAAATTTAAATTTGGGGCTTCTATCTATTATTTAGCTATTGGTTTGATGGGTGTGAAAAACCTCTAATGCTTTATGAATTCTGTTTATAGTTTCTTCGGCACCAATTGTTGCTGCAATATCAAAAACCGCAGGTCCAAATTTATCACCAACCAGCATAATTCTAAAAGGCAACATTACATCACCAATCTTTAATTTTTTCTCTGCCGCTAGCTCTTTAAATCTTTCCTCTATCTCCACACTTTTATTAAGGTTTCCATTCAGCAAATTCTCGGCGAAAGCCATAAAAAACATTTTCTTTTCCTCTGTCCATTTTGGAACTACAGAATTTGTATCATACTTTTCTGGTGTATTAAAAAAGAATGCT
>JACMNZ010000535.1 GCA_014378285.1 Pseudopedobacter sp. | reverse complement strand
TCAACAGCAAGCAACTCGTTTAAAATAGAAATAGATGCGTCGTATTCTTTTAGGGAATTAGATGCCTTTGCCTTTTTAAGCAAAAAAACAGTATTGTGGGGATAAATTAGTAATGCCTCATCTGCGATTTTTAGGGCTTCCCTGAAATTAGAAGTCCAAATTTCAACATCCAATTTTCCGTCATAAGCATCGGCATATTTTTTCTTGTTGATTACTTCATTAAAGATGACTCGTGATTTGTCCCATTTCTTGTCCCAAGCATATATTCTTCCCTTAAGAACGTAAGCGTCCCAGTAGAGTGAATCTCCTGCAATTATCTGCTCACAGATAGCGAGGGCTTCCTGTCTTTGTTCAGAATGGGCTAAATCTTTGGCTTTTAAAAATAATTCATCAAGATTTGGTTTTTCCTGAGAAAATACTTGGCATGAAATAAATAAAAGTATAAATAATTGCTTCATCTATTCGCTTTTGATAAAAGTCGTTTTACTCTGACGATTAATTCGTTGGGACTAAAAGGTTTTGTGATAAAATCGTCGGCGCCCAATTCGAATGCTTCCAATACGGTTTTCTCTAAACCAATTGCCGAAAGTATAATTATTGGAATATTTAATTTCAAATCTATTTTTACCTTATTAGTAATATCAAGACCAGTAAAATACGGCATCATAATATCTGAAATAATGATATCCGGATTTTCGGTTTCTATCTTTTGCATTGCATCTCTCCCATCAGAGCAGGCTATAACGGAGTAACCTTCTTTAACAAGCCTAAACTCCATTGTTTTTAGCATCATCAAATCATCCTCGGCAATTAGTATTTTCATTGTATTGGTAGAAATTAATATTTATTGTTAATTATTTACCCTAATAAACCTAAGTTATTTTCTGCCACAAAGGCGCAAAGTATTAGTGAAAATATTTTAAAAGGCATAAATTTATTGGAAAAGAACTTGTTAATGGACTTTATACCTTGTTTTTCTTTATGACTTTGTGACTTCGTGGCATTTTAATAATTTTTTTTGTGGTAAAATTAAGCTGTATAGTTACGTTAATTTTTAGCAAGTTGCATTTATAAAAACGGTCAAACCTATATTAACATACAATGTTTATTTATTGTAAAACCGGATATTCCCATATCCAAAATTATAACGCTAAGGTCAACTTAAACTAACTATTTTTTTACTTTAAGAATTTATATTTTCCGACATAGTAGCATTAGCAATTAGTTCCTCCACTGCTCTTTCACAAATCGAAATAAAGCTTGCAACTTCATTTTTCCAAATAAAACTCTTAGGATTGGTATCGATCTCGTTTTCAATCCACGTTGCGATTTCAAGCGCTTTTTCAATTCCCATTAAACCTAATGATGACCTTAATTTGTGTACTCCCTCTTTTAATTTGGCACTGTCGTCACAATCGTTAGATTCGTCTATTGATTTTAATACCTCAGGGGTTTTTTCTATAAAGAGGGCAATCATTTCGTTAACACAATTTTGATCGTTTTCTAAAAATTCATTCAAATGCTTTAAATCAAAAAGTTTTTCATTTTCGGATGTTTGTTGAATTGAT
>JACMNZ010000534.1 GCA_014378285.1 Pseudopedobacter sp. | reverse complement strand
TTTTTGCCGGGAACTGATGCTTTTAAAAATGCATTTAACCAAGTTATTAATGATCCAAACGTGTTGTCGGGTTCAAAACTAGTTGATAATTCTAGAATTTACCATTCAGATGTTAATTATAACTTTAAGGATATAATAAAATTTGCAGAAATTCAAGTTGGCGGTTCTTACAGACAATATGAGCTAAATTCTTTCGGACGTATTTACACTGACGCTGAAGGACCGATTCGTTATGACGAATACGGAGCGTACACGCAAGTTATGAAAAAGATGTTGGATGATCGTTTGAAGTTTACAGGTTCTATTCGTTATGACAAAGCGCAAAATTTCAATGGAAATGTTTCTCCAAGAGTTTCTTTAGTGTATTCAGGAGGTCAAAATAAAAACCATAATTTCAGAGGATCTTTTCAAACTGGTTTTAGAAACCCTTCTACTCAGGATCAATATATTGGTTTTAATGTTGGAAGTGCTATCTTGTTAGGATCAGCTCCAGACAATTTAACCAGATTTACAGAGACTTTACCAATCGCTACAACTGTGGGTCAGGGTTTTGCCGGAGGTAATTCAGTTACTATAAATGGTTTAAATGCATATAACAATTCATATACCGCTACATCAGTTAGAGCGTTTGCAGCAGCCAGAAATCCTGCACTATTACAAAAAACCAATGTTAATCTTGTCAAACCTGAAGAGGTAAAAGCATTTGAATTAGGGTATCGTTCTTTCATCAATAAAACATCTATTGACCTTAATGGATATTATAATATTTATAATAATTTTATTGGTAATTTAAATGTTGTTACTCCGTTATATGGCACTGCAGTAAATGGAGGAGGATTAACCAATCCTGAAGGACAACAAGCGCTGCATGCATTGCAAAACGGTAATACTAGAGCATTTCAATTGTACACAAATACCCCTTTAGAAATTGAATCATTAGGTTTTGGTATTGGACTGTCCCGCAAAGTGTACAAGGACTTTGAAATAGGTGCAAATTACAACTTTGCTGAGTTTAAATTTGATCAATCAAAAGACCCTAGCTTTGAGGCTGGTTTCAATACGCCGAAACATCGTATAAAAGCTTCTATTGGTAATGAAAAGTTATTTCCAAATTTTGGATTTAATATAAGTGGTAGATGGAATAGTGAATATTTATGGCAATCATCTTTTGCAGATGGTACCATTGAGGCTGCAACAGTTGTCGACGCACAATTAAATTATAACTTTCCTTCTTTAAAATCTACACTAAAAATAGGTGCTTCAAATATTGGTGGTAGAGAATATGGACAAGTTTTAGGAGCTGGTCTAATTGGTCAACAATATTTTGCGTCTTGGACAATCAACCCGTAATCATTCATTAATACTAAATTATAAAACAATGATAAAAAATTTTAAATGGTTACTATTTGCTTCTTTAGCATTTGTAGCGTGTAATAATGAAGATGAAGTAATTATTGATTCTAATTCATCTGATGGAAAGCCTTTAACGTCAGGTACTGCAACAGTGTCCAAGTACGTAGCACTTGGAGATTCTTATGCAGCTGGTTTTAGTGACAATGCTTTATTTATAGCTGCTCAGCAAGGTTCTTATGCAAATATTATTTCGCAGCAGTTCGCTTTGACAGGCGGAGGTGAATTTAAAACACCTTTGATGGCTGATAACTTTGGTGGTTTGTTGTTGAGTGGTAATGTAATTCAAGGTGTAAGATTATATTTTAACGGTTCGGCACCTGTTCCTGTAGCGGGAAGACCTTCTACAGAAGTCACTACAAAACTTACTGGATCTTATAATAATCTTGGAGTGCCGGGTGCTAAAAGTTATCATTTGGTGGCACCTGCTTATGGAAACGTTGCTGGAATTGCTACGGGTCAAGCTAATCCTTATTTTGCGAGATTTGCAACATCTGCCTCAACAACAGTTCTAGCTGATGCGGTTGCTCAAGATCCTACTTTCTTCTCATTATGGATTGGAGGCAATGATGTTTTAGGCTATGCCACCTCTGGGGGTTCAGGTAAAAATCAAAAGGGTAATATGAACCCAGCAGATTATGCTAGTAATGATATTACAGATCCAAAGGTTTTTGAAGAAGCATTCAATAACATTGTTAATAAGATGACTGCAAAAGGAGCCAAAGGAGTTGTTGCCAATTTGCCGTATGTTACTGCATTGCCTTACTTTACAACTGTTCCTTTTAATCCAGTTGCATTATCGGCAGCTAGTGCTACACAGTTAAATGCGGGTTATGCACAATACAACATGGGTTTGCAAGCATTGGTAAATGCTGGTTTATTGACCGCAACTGAAGCAACTAAAAGAACAATAAATTTTAAAGCGGGTGCAAATGCTGTTGTAATAGTAGATAGTTATTTAACTAATACGATTTCTTCTAACATACCATCATTTAGGCATGCAACTGCGGAAGACTTAATAGTTTTGACATCACGTACATTTATAGGAACACTTGTCAACAATAATCCTGCTGCTGTAAATGGAGTTTCTGTTCCTTTGGCTGATAACTGGGTTTTATCAAAAGAAGAAATTGCTGAAGTAAAAGTTGCAACAGATTCTTATAATGCCACTATTAAGTCTATTGCTGATTCAAAAGGCTTGGCATTTGTGGAACTAAAATCAGTTACGGATCAATTAGCAAATGGCGGTATAGTTTATAATGGTTTTACAACAACTTCTGCCTTTGTAACTGGAGGAATGTTTTCTTTAGACGGTGTTCATCCTAGCCCAAGAGGATATGCTATAATTGCAAATTTGTTTACTGAAGCGATCAATGCAAAGTTTGGAGCTAATTTTAAAAATGTAAATGTAGGATCGTATCGTATTTTATACCCTGGATCTCTGTAATATCATATAGATAGAATTGTAATAATAACCACCCGTTTCTTGACGTGGTGGTTATTTATTTTTAAGGATATTGCGAACTTTTGTCTGTTTCCAAGTCATTTCTCCAGTATCTATTAAAAATATCCTTTTTTTATAAAAAATTATTGATTTTATATTTTAAAAAATTATCTTTGCACACTGAAAAAAGCATTTAATCGATACATTTTGATTAGTACTATTTCATAAACCTAAATAGCTATTTAATAAATACATAAGTAATGTCGAAAGTAATAGGAAAAGTTGCCCAGATCATTGGACCAGTAGTTGACGTAGTTTTCAACGGTAAGGATGTTGAACTTCCAAAAATTTATGATTCATTAGAAATCACAAAAAAAGATGGTACTTTATTAGTACTTGAAGTACAATCTCACATTGGTGAAAACACAGTTCGTACCATTTCGATGGACTCAACAGATGGATTGAGCAGAGGTTATGAAGTAGTTGGAACAGGTAACCCTATCCAAATGCCAATTGGTGCTGACGTTTACGGACGATTATTTAATGTAATTGGAGATGCAATTGATGGTTTGCCGGAATTGCCAAAAACAGGTGAAAACGGAATGTCGATTCACAGAGCAGCTCCAAAATTCGAAGATTTATCTACTTCTTCTGAAGTTTTATTCACAGGTATTAAAGTAATCGATTTAATTGAGCCTTACTCAAAAGGGGGAAAAATTGGATTGTTTGGTGGTGCTGGAGTTGGTAAAACAGTATTGATTCAGGAGTTAATCAACAATATTGCTAAAGGTCATGGTGGACTTTCTGTATTCGCAGGAGTAGGAGAAAGAACACGTGAAGGAAATGACTTACTTCGTGAGATGTTAGAGTCAGGAATTATAAAATACGGGGATGAATTCATGCACTCTATGGAGAATGGAGGATGGGATTTATCTAAAGTAGATTTAGTAGGAATGAGAGAGTCTAAAGCTACTTTCGTTTTCGGACAAATGAATGAGCCTCCAGGAGCTCGTGCTCGTGTGGCACTTTCTGGATTATCTATCGCTGAATATTTCCGTGATGGTGCAGGAACTGATCAAGGTAAAGATGTATTATTCTTTGTAGATAATATCTTCCGTTTTACACAAGCAGGTTCAGAAGTTTCGGCACTTTTAGGTCGTATGCCATCAGCAGTAGGATACCAACCAACATTAGCAACTGAAATGGGTGCAATGCAAGAGCGTATCACATCTACAAACAAAGGTTCTATTACATCTGTTCAGGCGGTTTACGTTCCTGCGGATGATTTAACGGATCCAGCTCCAGCTACAACTTTTGCTCACCTTGATGCTACTACGGTATTGTCTCGTAAAATTGCTGAGTTAGGTATTTATCCTGCAGTGGATCCATTGGATTCAACTTCAAGAATACTTACGCCTCAGATTTTAGGGGATGAGCATTATGACTGTGCACAAAGAGTAAAAGAAATTTTGCAAAAATACAAACAATTACAAGATATCATTGCGATTCTTGGTATGGAAGAATTATCAGAAGATGATAAATTAGCCGTTTCAAGAGCACGTCGTGTACAACGTTTCTTATCTCAACCCTTCCACGTTGCGGAGCAATTTACAGGATTAAAAGGAGTGTTAGTTGATATCAAAGATACCATTAAAGGATTTAACATGATTATTGACGGAGAATTAGATCATTTGCCAGAATCAGCTTTTAACCTTAAAGGTACGATTGAAGAAGCTATCGAAGCTGGAGAGAAAATGTTAGCGGAAGCATAAATTAGGGTTCAGTTTATAGTCTTAGTATTCAGTACTAAGACTGTAAACTGAGACTATAAACTAAAAAATATGTTATTAGAAATAGTTTCACCAGAAGCAAAATTATTTTCAGCGGAAGTAACTTCGGTTACATTGCCAGGAGTAGATGGGAGCTTTCAGATTTTGAATAACCACGCGCCAATTGTTTCTATTTTAGAAAAAGGGGTGGTGAAAATTACTGCTTCAAACTTTGCTTTTGCAAAAGAAGTGGAGAGTAAATTCACCAAAGTAGATGCTCAAAATTATACACTTGCTATCAATTCTGGGACAATCGAAATGAAAGACAACAAAGTTATTGTTTTAGTCGACTAAAATAATTTCGATATATAAATCAAAGCTTCACAATTTGTGAGGCTTTTTTTTTGGAGCTATTTCCAGCTGTCCACTATATCTTTTACAAAACATCCAGCCTTTTGAAGGCTGGAAGCTTTGTAAAAGGATGCCGTTTCCATCTGGGCTAAAAAATCGAGAACAAGATGTTATTTATCCTTTACAAACTCCATAATATCACCGGGTTGACATTCCAGAATTTCACAAATCAGTTCTAAAGTCGAAAACCTTATCGCCTTTGCTTTTCCGGTTTTTAAAATAGAAAGGTTAGCAGTAGTGATTCCCATTCGTTCCGCTAGTTCATTGGAACGCATTTTTTTTTTGGCTAGCATTACATCAAGGTTTACTATGATTGGCATAATTATATGGTTAGTTCGTTTTCTTCTTTCAATTGTTTCCCCATTTTAAAAACTTCGGCTAAAACCGTAAAAAACAATCCAAGAGAAATAAGATACAAGAAAGGATTTGCTCCAATTTCTATTTTTATTTCACCTTGTGCTACTTTATAAAAGAAAGCAGGAATTCCCGACACAAATCCGAAAAGTATAAATAGGTTTCCAATTCGATTGAAGTAAAAGATTATTTTGTTATCAAAAATAATTTTCAACTGAAACAATCGGAGTAGTTTTTTTATTAGATATAAACCATGCAATAGTAAGAGATAAGACAAGGTTACAAAAAATAAAGCAATTTTAGCATTGAGGTCTAAAACAGTAATTTTGATACCATTCATGTTTATTGGAACATCAAACGGTTCATTTATAATCAATAAATACCCGACAAAAATTAACAAGAACGGAACGGAGATTAAAGCGATAATCCAAACAAAATCAATAATTGCTTTCAATAAATATAATTTTATCATAAGATTTAAGTATAAAATTTCACCACAAATATATAAAAATTATTGATAAACAATAATAAAATACTAAATAACAATAATTATTATTTAAAAATTATTTTAGTCCGTTTAATCTGTGTCATCCGTGTGCTATTTTTTAAACATTAAATTAATAACTTTGCATATATGAATTTCCCCAAAAATCTATCCGCTAAATTGGAGAGTCGAAAGCAAAATAATGCTTTACGACAATTGTCTTTGCCAAGTAAAATTATTGATTTTGCTTCTAACGATTATTTAGGTTTTTCGATAAACGAAGATATTTTTGATGAAGCACATCAATTATTATTGAATAAAAAAATCAAAATAAACGGAGCAACCGGTTCCCGATTATTATCTGGTAACCATAAGCTGTACAAAGAAACAGAAGATTATATTGCCAGTTTCCACCAAGCAGAAACAGCATTAATTTTTAATTCTGGTTACGGCGCTAATGTTGGTTTTTTTGGATCAGTTCCACAAAAAGGGGATTTAATTTTATATGATGAATTGTGTCATGCTTCTATTCGGGACGGAATCCAGCTCTCAAATGCGAAAGCCTACAAGTTCAATCATAATGATTTTGAAGATTTAGAAAAGTTGATTTTACGCAATTCTAATACTATTATTTATATCGTTACTGAATCAGTATTTTCAATGGATGGTGATTGTCCAAATCTAGAAGAATTGGTTTTGGTTTCAACTAAACACAATTGTTATCTTGTTGTTGATGAAGCGCATGCTTTGGGAGTTTTTGGTATAAAAGGGGAAGGATTTGTTCAAATGTTAGACTTACAAGAGCACGTTTTTGCTCGAATAATGACTTTTGGGAAAGGATTGGGTTGCCATGGAGCAGCAGTGCTAGGGTCAAATGAATTGCGAGAATATTTGATAAACTTTGCCAGAAGTTTTATTTACACCACAGCACTTTCACCACATTCCGTTGCCACGATTCTAGTTGCGTATCAGTATTTAGAAATGGATTCGGCTTCAATTTCAAAATTAAGAGATAACATTATTTTTTTCAATCAGCTGAAAAATCTACTAAGTTTAAAACCACTTTTTGTCCGAAGCAAATCAGCCATACAATCTGCTATTATTCCTGGAAATGAAAAAGTAAAAACAATCGCCAATCAACTGCAGGAAAAAGGATTTAATGTGAAAGCGATACTTTCACCAACCGTTCCCGAAGGGCAGGAACGCCTGCGTTTTTGTTTACACAGTTATAATTCGACTGAAGAAATCTCGGAAGTGTTGCGATTGTTGAGTAACTTCGTATATTAGTGCAATGGAAAAATCAATTTTTAAAATAATTGCTACATATCAATATACATCAGAAGCAATAATTTTTAAAGGAAAACTAGAGTCAGAGGGGATTGAAGTTTTTATGCGGGATAACAATACTGTTGATACAAATCCATTGTATAGTAATGCTGTTGGTGGAGTAATA
>JACMNZ010000533.1 GCA_014378285.1 Pseudopedobacter sp. | reverse complement strand
ATTTAATCAATGGTAAAGTAGATTATATTGTTGTAATGGGCACTACTGCCGAATCTGCAACTTTAACTAAAGAAGAGAAACAGAAAATCTTCGAATTCACTGCTCAAAAAGTAAATAAACGAATACCGCTGGTTGCCGGTATTGGAGGCAATAACACGGCAGAGATAATAGAAACCGTTTCAAAATTTGAGATAGAAGGCTATGAAGCAGTGCTTTCTGTAGTTCCTTACTACAACAAGCCAAACCAAGAAGGTATTTATCAGCATTATAAGGCGGTTGCCAATGCTTCAAAATTACCCATCATCCTGTATAACGTTCCAGGTCGTACGGGCGTAACAATGTCTGCAGCAACAACTTTGCGTTTAGCCAAAGAAAAAAATATCATCGCTGTAAAAGAGGCGTCAGGTAATTTTGATATTTTTAACGAGATAGCGGCCAACAAGCCAGAAGGTTTTTTACTCATTTCTGGCGATGACCCTCTTACCTTACCAATGATTGCCATTGGTGCAGCCGGGATTATTTCGGTTATCGGAAATGCGGTTCCCTTACAACTTTCAACAATGGTACGCTATTGTTTAAAAGGCGATTTCAATGCCGCTCATACAACGCATTTCAGTTTATTAGAGTTTACAAAACTTTGTTTTATAGAAGGTAACCCAGCGGGAGTAAAAGCTGCTATGAAAGCCCTAAACATTTGCGATGATCATTTAAGATTGCCTTTAGTTAAAGTAACTGGTGAAACAAAGGAGAAAATTGAGGTAGAAATTAAGATGCTTTTTAATATTTAAACGATAAATTTATTTTTTAAGTGACTACTTTTTTGGCAGCTTTATTGGATATAAAATCTTTGGGTTAAACCAATCTTATTAAAAAATGCAAGTTGTAAAAAAAGAATATCCCTTTTATCTAAAATTAACTTGCATCCTATTCAGTATTATAGCTTTATGTTACATTGCTATTTATACAAAAGAGCTTTTATCTCCATTAATATTTTCTTGTTTGTTCTCTATGGTTTTAATGCCATTAACAAATTTTTTTGAAAAAAGATTTAGATTTCACCGCAGTTTAGCCGCTATGTTTTCTGTCTTACTTTTCTTAGGTTTTATTATCCTTGTTATTTATTTTATAGGCTACCAAGTAAGTGATTTAGCTAATGATTGGCCTCAGTTTCAAAGTCAGCTTAGTTCTACGGTTAATAAAATTCAAGTCTACGTAGAAAGCACTTTGCATATCAATGCGTCAAAACAGCTAGATTATATTCATCAGGCAACTGCAAAATTGCTATCCTCCAGTACTATTTTTGCTGCAGCAACATTGCTCTCTTTATCTTCTATATTCCTGTTTCTAATATTCACTTTCATTTATACCTTTTTCTTTTTGCTTTATAGAAAGCTGATTAAGCGATTTTTATTGGCTGTTTTTAAAGACGAGAATAAATTGGTGGTAACGGATGTTATAGAGAATGTCCAATCTATGACCAGGAAATACATTATTGGCTTATTTTCAGAGATGGCAATTGTGGCAGTTGTAGCCTGCCTAGCATTTTGGGCACTAGGAATAAT
>JACMNZ010000106.1 GCA_014378285.1 Pseudopedobacter sp. | reverse complement strand
TTCTTTTCCATCATGGATAGATTTTTGGATTGCTGTTTGGGAAATTCCAGTTTGGCAATGTCCAGTTAAATTAGCTCCATTTTCTACTACCAATTTATTTGAAGAGATATCACCAATTAAATTTGCTGTAGCTTTTAAAAATAATGTTTCTGTGGTGCTGATATTTCCTTTTACAACACCGTTAATTTCTGCACTTTCAGCATTAATATTTCCAAAAACCTCTCCTGTATTCCCAATTACTACTTTTGCCTTAGACTGTATATTGCCAATAATTTTACCGTCAATTCTAATATCGCCTTTAGTGATTAAATCTCCGTTAATTTCAGTGCCTAAACCAACTATATTAATAGAACCTGCTTTTAGGTCTCTTTCTACACTTTCTGTTTTTTTCTTTCTAAACATTTATGATATTTTTAAAAGGTCATATAATTTTTAGGATTCACAGCCGTTCCGTTGAGCCAGAGTTCAAAATGAAGATGCGGGCCAGAAGAATATTCTCCAGAATTACCTACAACAGCAATCACTTCCCCAACACGTACAAAATTTCCAGCTTTTTTCAATAATACAGAACAATGTTTATAAAATGATATTAAATTATTATTGTGCTGTATAGCTATAACGTAACCGGTTTCTGAGGTAAAGTTAGCAAACACAACTGTTCCGTCTAAAGTTGCTTTAATGTTCTCATTTTTTCTAGTGGCTATATCTATACCAAAATGCTGTTTTTTTAGGTCAAAACCTTGAGTGATCTGACCTCTTAATGGACTAAAGAATGTGTAAGAAGAAATTCCTGTTTTAGGTTTGCTATCATCTTCATTTAAATCAAATTTCCCCTCAGATTCAATCATTTTTCTTAAATCTTTTTCTTCTTTGGTTATTTTTTGATTTAAAACGATGCTGTCTGTGGCTTTAGAATTATCGTTAACTGGCTTTTTTGCTTGTGTTTGGCCAATGTTTCCATTAATAACATTCTTTAAATTCTTTAAATAAACCTCATTCGCTTTTGCTAATTGTTGTAAAGAATCTGCTTTAGAATAAGCTGCAATAATTTCTTTTTTAGAACTAGCATCAGTATTGCCTGATAAATATTCTCTTAATGGGGTAAATTTTATGGTGGTAATTGTTAGAAAAATGAAAAGAATGGCAAACGCCGCTGTTCCTATTATTAAATACCATAATGAAGCGTTAAATGATGCTTTTTCTTCAAATGTATCATCATTTAAGATTACAAGTTTGTACTTTTCTTTAAGTTTATCTATGAGTCTTTTATTTTTACTCATTTATTTAGCTATAAAATCTTTTCTTAATTATATATTTATTTCGTTATCATCGGCAATATAAAATAATTTTGCCCGTATTAAATCACAACTCCTAAAATTAAAATATTGAAAATATCGAATAAAGAATTTCTTATTTTTTTGAGTTTATTTTTTTGCATTGTCATTCTTAGTTGTTCTACAAAAAAGGAAAGTGGCAAAAAAACTAAATTTATGAAAAATGTAACGGCTCACTACAATATTTATTTTAATGCCCGTGAGCAGTTAAGCGAAAGTCTTAATACCATAAGAAATTCTAGCGAGGATGATTTTAACCAGGTTCTATCAATTTACCCTTTACCAGATGAAGCATCATCTGCAAATGAACAAGAAAATTTAAATAATGTTATTGCCAAAGTGAATAAAATCGCAATTGAAAAATATGAAAGTAATTGGCTTGATGATGCCTATCTTTTACTGGCAGACGCAGAATATTTAAAAAGAGACTTTTATAATGCCATTGAATATGATAGTTATGTAAGCCTTACCTTCCCTGATGAAAATGAAAACAAAATAGCTGCTTATTTAGGGCAAGTAAAAAGTGATTTCGCATTAGATTTAAATGATGAGGCAGATTCTGTTTTAAAATTAGCCATGGGTTTAAATTCAAAATATCAAAAAGATGATTTAGAAGCTTCCCAAGCTGAGCTTGCTTTA
>JACMNZ010000532.1 GCA_014378285.1 Pseudopedobacter sp. | reverse complement strand
TAGACATTACAAAAGCTAATATTTTAGAAACCATACAGCATACGGATCATGATGATGCAGATTTAATTGCGATGTATCAGCAGAAAGAAGAGATGGAAAAAGCAGTACAAGATGCAGAAAAGGATTATTACGATAGCAAAGTAAAAATTAATGAATTAGAAATAGAGTTAAGTAACCTCCGTAAAAGTAAGGACGTTACAGAACATTTAGCTTCAGAACTAAAAGACAAAAAAACGAATTTAAAAATTGAATTAAATAGTTTAAAAGAGCGTTTAGCCGTAGAATTTAACATCGAAATAGAAGATATTTTAGATGATGAACCTCCCGCAGATGAGGATGAAGAAATCGTTAAAGAAAATATAGAAAAATTTAAGAAACAACTAAATGAATTTGGAGCCATAAACCCAATGGCTATGGAAGCTTACAAAGAAATGGAAGAGCGCTTCACTTTTATTAATCTACAAAAGAAAGATCTTTTAGATGCAAAATCATCACTATTAGAGACTATTAAAGAAATAGATGATACTGCAAAAGAGAAATTTATGGAAGCTTTTGTGATGGTAAGGGAGAATTTTATGAAAGTTTTTAGGTCTTTATTTAATGAGGAAGATAGTTGCGATTTAATTTTAATAAATCCTAACGCTCCTTTAGAATCCGACATTGATATTATTGCAAGACCAAAAGGTAAAAGACCATTATCCATTAATCAATTATCCGGAGGAGAAAAAACATTGACAGCAACAGCTTTGCTATTTTCCCTTTATTTATTAAAACCTGCTCCATTCTGTATTTTTGACGAGGTTGATGCTCCTTTAGATGATACCAATATTGATAAGTTCAATAATATCATTCGTACTTTTTCTAGTCAATCTCAATTTATAGTTGTTTCTCATAATAAGAAAACAATTGCCAGTACAGATATTATTTATGGCGTAACCATGGTAGAACAAGGTGTTTCTAAAGTGGTAGCGGTAGATATGCGGGAAGTTGCATAACCTTTAAAAACAAAAAAGTCCATCCGCTTTGCGAATGGACTTTTAAATATACTCTAAGAATTACAGCTTACTATTTACATCTAAGCAATTTAAATCTTCAAAAGCTTCAGTCAACCTTTTAACAAATTGATCTTCTCCTTTTCTTAACCAAACCCGTGGGTCATAATATTTTTTATTTGGAGAATCATTCCCATCTGGGCTACCAATTTGAGATTGTAAATAACCTTCTTTTTCTTTGTAATAGTTTAAAATACCTTCCCAAAATGCCCATTGCATATCGGTATCAATATTCATTTTTATAGCTCCATAAGAAATTGCCTCTCTAATTTCTTCTTGAGAAGAACCAGAACCACCATGAAAAACAAAATTGATTGGCTTTTCAGCATCCAATTTAAATTTCTCTTTTACGTATTCCTGAGAATTATTTAAAATTACAGGTTGTAATTTTACGTTTCCTGGTTTGTAAACACCATGTACGTTTCCAAAAGCTGCAGCAATAGTAAATTTATCGCTAATCTTACTCAATTCTTCATAAGCATAAGAAACCTCTTCTGGTTGTGTATAAAGTTTAGAAGAATCTACATCAGAATTATCTACGCCGTCTTCCTCGCCACCAGTAACACCTAATTCAATCTCTAAGGTCATTCCCATTTTGCTCATACGCTCTAAATAGCCTTTGCAAATTTCTATGTTTTCTTCAATCGGCTCTTCGGAAAGATCAATCATGTGCGAAGAAAATAAAGGTTTACCATGTTGAGCAAAATATTTTTCGCTAGCTTCCAATAATCCATCTAACCAAGGCAATAATTTTTTAGCGCAATGGTCGGTATGTAAAATAACAGCAACTCCGTAATGTTCTGCTACTAAATGAACGTGTTGTGCCGCAGAAATACCGCCCAAAATACAAGCCTGTAATTTATCATTTTGGAGAGATTTACCCGCATAAAATTGCGCACCGCCATTAGATAGCTGAACGATAACGGGTGAATTAACTGCCTTTGCAGTTTCCATTACCGCATTTATAGAATCTGTTCCTATTATATTAACTGCAGGTAAAGCAAATTGATGTTTTTTAGCCACTTCAAAAAGTTCTTGAACTTGGTCTCCAGTAATTACCCCTTTAAAATCTTTTAAGCTCATTTTTATAATTTTTTTATTAGCTCCGAAGTTAAAAAAAAATATTAAATCTTAGTTTTTTGCTGCTAAAAACATAATTACATCAAATAACTAAATCCGCTTTTCTACATTTTTTTTGTTTCTTTGCATACACTATTTCAAAATATGGCTTGGTTTAAAAGAAACACAAAGGGCATCTCTACACTTACCGAAGAAAAAAAAGAAGCTCCGGATGGTGTTTGGAACAAATGCCCAAATTGTAAAAAAGCACTTCACTACAAAGAACAGGTAGAAAATAAATACGTTTGCCAATACTGCAACTATCATTTAAGGATAGGATCAAAAGAATATTTTGAGATTTTATTTGATAACAACATATTTGTAGAACTTTTTGGAAACCTAACTTCTGGTGATCCATTACATTTTATAGATAGTAAACCTTACCCAGAAAGATTAGTAGAAAGTATTAAGAAAACTGGATTAAAGGATGCAATAAGAGCAGCGGTTGGAAAAATTGATAACCAAGATTTAGTGATTGCCTGCATGGATTTTACTTTTATTGGTGGTTCTATGGGTTCTGTAGTTGGCGAAAAGATTGCTAGATCAATAGATTACAGTATAAAAAATAAAATTCCTTTCTTGATGATTTCTAAATCGGGTGGGGCTAGGATGATGGAAGCTGCATTCTCATTGATGCAAATGGCTAAAACATCAGCAAAATTAGCTTTATTGGCACAAGCAAAAATCCCTTATATCTCCTTACTTACCGATCCAACAACAGGTGGTGTAACTGCTTCTTACGCTATGTTAGGTGATATTAATATTGCCGAACCAGGTGCTTTAATCGGTTTTGCAGGCCCAAGAGTTATTAAAGAAACCATAAAAAAAGATTTACCTAAAGGCTTCCAAACCTCAGAATTTGTTTTAGAACATGGTTTTTTAGATTTTATAGTTGATAGAAGAGAAATGAAAACTAAACTCGCTTCTTTTCTAAAAATGGTGCAAAATTAAATTTACAAGAATATAAAAATAATAAAGGAGAGCCCCCACGTCTCTCCTTTTCATTTTCAATTAACACCAATCAAAAACTTTTATTGTTTAGCAAAAATAGTAGGTATCAGTATACTTTACAATACCTATAAACTGGTATTTTATTAATTTAAAACTTGCATATCATTTTTTGCTTGTTATATTTGCGTATTACAATTTCTATCCAAGGAAATTAATAAAGACATGAAAATAAAATTGACCACATTACATCATCTACATCATCACCATTACGGTGTTGCTATATAGTCTGTTTTGTACGTCAAAACTTTTCAATTCTCAATTATTGTCTTTTATTTATAATCTCAAAAAATCTTGAAAACTTTAAAAATTGCTATACAAAAATCTGGTAGATTGAACGAAAAATCAGTTGAACTGTTAAAAAATTGTGGCCTTAGCTTCGAAAATTATAAAAGTTCTTTAATATCTACTGTTTCAAATTTTCCTTTAGAAATCCTTTTTTTAAGGGATGACGATATCCCAGAATACGTACAGGATGGCATAGCCGATATTGGTTTAGTTGGCGAAAACGTAATTGCCGAAACCAATGTTGAAGTAGCTTACTTACAACGTTTGGGTTTTGGAAAATGCACTCTTAAAATTGCTGTTCCTAATGATAGTGACTATAAAACTATTTTAGATTTAGATGGAAAAGCGATAGCTACTTCTTATCCTGTTATTCTACAAAAATTTTTAGATAAAGAAAATATCAAGGCTGATGTAAAAACCATTTCGGGCTCTGTAGAGATTGCCCCAGGTTTAGGTTTAGCTGACGCTATTTTTGATATTGTTTCTACAGGAGGGACTTTGCGTAGCAATAATTTAATGCCTTTTGTAGATGTAATGTCATCCGAAGCAATTTTAATTGGGAGAAAAGGTGAAGAAAACAATCCATTAATTTTAGAATTATTGCAACGCATACAATCTGTAATGCGAGCGAAAGAAACCAAATATGTGGTTTTAAATGTAGAGAAAATTAATTTGGATAAGATTTTGGCTTTACTTCCAGGAGTGAAAAGCCCATCTGTTTTGCCTTTAGCAGAAAAAGGTTGGGTAGCGGTTCATACGGTAATTCCTGAACGTGATTTTTGGAGCCATATTAATGAGCTAAAAGCAGCAGGCGCCCAAGGAATTGTGGTAATGCCAATAGAGAAGATTATTTTATAGTATCGGGATTATAGAATCAAGATATTAGTATCAAGTATCAAGAACTTTTAATAGGTTTTAAACTAGAGATTAGAAACATTAATTAAAATAGTATTTGGGCGTTTTAACACGCTATCCACTATAGTTTTTTTTTGCAATTTACATTAAGCTCAAGGCAAAAAAAGCTGCCGTTTCTATCGTTAACGCAAATAAAAAATGGAAAATGTCAATGACCAAAACGCAAGTCAAAAGTCCTCCTCCCAAACAGAAGGATTTAGGATGAGGCAATATTCTTTTTCGGATTTAAGCAAAGCTGATATTCAGAAACTAGTCTTAAGGAATGTTGATGCTAATAATCAAATCCGAGGAACGGTAGAAGAAATACTTTCAG
>JACMNZ010000531.1 GCA_014378285.1 Pseudopedobacter sp. | reverse complement strand
TGGGATATCGCCAGTTTGTCCAAGTTGCAAAGAAGAGTTTACACCTGTAACGCCATTTTTTAAATACCAGGTGGCATTTGATGGTCTAAATACTGCCCGTTCTGCAGTACCATCTCCGTTGTAATCTGCCGGCACAGGAATGTCTCCATCAATTCCCCATTGAATGGTGCTATAGGCTGTGTTTGCAGCGTTCATTACATACCAATTGCCAACAGAAGGTCGCCAAACAGCTCTGTTTGTACTTCCATCATTATCAAAATCAGCTACAACGGGGATATCTCCGTTTCTTCCTAAAATTACAGATGAAGTTGGGCTCACATAAAAAGTATTATTACTGGTTCTATAAACTGCTTTTTCTACAGACCAATTATTATTATAATCACCTATCACGTGTTTGTAAAGTGGCATGCTGTAAACTCCAAGATTTGCAGATACAGACCTTGGAGTTCCATCACTGGGGCGGTTTAATACCAGTGGAGAACCAGAGCCGTTGTCTCGTACAATTGTAGAAGAGCCGCCTCCATCAAAAATAGCTCCATTATAAGCGCCAAAATGAATCAACCAATTAGCAGCTTCTGCATGGTTTACCCCTTCACTCCATCCTGGCTGTCTTCCATCAATTACCACCAGGATAAGGTATCTATTATCTTGAGAAAGGCCAATTACGGTTCGTGGTTGTACATCTGGGTTGGTGCCAACATTAATGCCGTTGTTTAGAATTATCTCTGCGCCACCAACCGCATTGTGTATTCCAGTTGGATTGATAGCGCTACTTACTAGTGTGGCTATCATATCGCTGGTGAAATTAAGCTGAGTTGAAAATGTTCCAGATTCTGCATTTGAAACAATGTTTCCATTAGATATTAAAATTCCTCTGTTATCAGCTGTAGAGCCAGAAGCGGTAAAAAAATTAGTATTTATTGCTGCTTTAAGATTTTGCGTATCAAGAAATGAAGGAGTGGTTTGTAAATTAGTTTCGCCAGTAGTTGCTCCATTACTGGGAGTAGATAACATTTTAATAGCTGTATTTTTTAAATCAATCTTTAATGCAAAAGCTCTTTGTAAGCGAGGCTGATCGTCACTACCCGAAGCATATTCAATACCTTTAAAAATTTTAACAAAACCACTAGAGGAAATAGCAGTTGTTTGCAAAAGCTGATCACCATCAAAAGACGTTTTTTTTTGGAGCTCTTCCTTTTCAATGGTTTTACAACTCATAAAAAACAGAATTGCAGCCATAGTACTGCCACAGGAAATTAATTTTAATACTTTCATGGTTTAAAAATTAGGTTTAAAAACTTAAAATAAATTGGTTTAACGATATAATTTCAGTTTTTACTGATTGATTTACAGCGTGTAATCAAATATATTCTTCCTGCAAATGATAAGCTTTGTCAGAATGATTTAATTTTTATACTTTTTGATATTTGTTTTGATGCTTGTTATTTAAAGCATAGCTTCCTTTATAATTCTAGAATTGAACTCATGAATATTAAAATCTTAAGCCCGCTTTGGGGTCACGAAAATCTGAAATACAGTGAATTTTTAGATAAGATGAAAAACGCAGGCTATGATGGCTTTGACACATGGATACCAGCAGATAAAGAGAAAAAAAAATTATTATTCGATTATTTACAGAAACATGAGATGTATATTGTTGCTCATCAGCATCAAGCCAATGGCAGTAACTTTACTGAATTTAAAAAATCATTTCTTAGCTATTTAAATATTTGTGCTGAACCTAACCCGATTTTAATTAACTCTCATACAGGAAAAGATTATTTCACTATGGATCAAAACCTACAATTGATTGATATTGCCCAGGAGTTTTCAGAAAAAACGGGAGTTACAGTAGTACACGAAACACATAGAGGGAGAGTAGGGTATTCGCCTCAGATGATAGATGAAATTTTTAAAATAAGGAAAAGTTTTTCTATCACAGCTGATTTTTCTCATTGGGTTTGTGTAACAGAAAGTATGTTGGAAAACTTTACCTCAATTTTGACCGAGGCTATTACTAGGAGTAAGCATATTCATTTAAGAATAGGTTTTGAGCAAGGGCCTCAAGTTCCTGACCCTAGTGCGCCTGAATGGAAATATGCTTTAGATAATTTTTTAAGTTGGTGGGATAGAATAGTTGAGGTGAACGATGTCTCTAAAACTAAAATTCTCCCTTTAACTACAGAATTTGGTCCCAAACCATATATGCCTACAATTCCTTTTTCTAACACACCTGTATCAGATCAGTTCAAGATTAACTGTTACATGAAAGATTTAGTAAATCTTCGATATAAAAAGTTTAGGAATTAATTTTCACTTACTGTTCGATAAAATTTTGGAGATATGCCATTCTTTTTTTTAAAAAGTTTAGAAAAGTAAAAAACAGATTCAAAACCTGTTTGGTAAGCTATTTCATTTATATTTAATGCTGTTGTATTCAATAAATCTTTAGCTCTGTTTAAGCGTAAATTTAGATGGTACTGGTTTGGAGACTCCCCCGTAATTTTTTTGAATGTCTTTCTAAACGAAGAATAGCCCATAGGAATTTCTCTAGCTAGTTTTTCCATATCTACAGGTTCTTCCAAAGATTCTTGCAAAAGAAATTTTGCCTTTTGAATAAGTTTTCCTAGCGGGTCATTATCGTATTCTTGATGTAAGGATATTGCATTAACTAAGCCTAATATTTGCAAGGTTTTACCAGCCATCAATTGGGGGTATCCCGTATACGCATTGCTAACAGTTTCTATTAAATTTCTTAATAAAACTAATAAGTCATTGTTTAACCCAACATTAATAAAAGGGTTTTGCGAATTAAAGAAGCCCTCATTCATCAATTGATTTGCGTAGTACCCATTAAACCCAATCCAATATTCTTCCCAACCTGATTTTATATTTGGTTTGTAACGATGCCAAACATCTGGATAAAGAAAAAAACAAGTTCCTGCTTTTATTTCTGAAGGTATGGTTAAAGCCGACTCAAAGATCCCCTCTCCTTTAGAAACAAAAATCATATAATAATCATTCAATATTCTCCCTTTATTCCATGTTAAGGTATGGTTTGGAGGATGTTCCTCATTAGGATAATTTTTATTAGGGTCTATTTTAGAGTAACCAACTGTAGTAATATAAAAACCCCATCGTTCTTCAATTGATCCAATATTTAAATATTTAAAATAATTATCCATGTTGTGGTTGTAATTTGTTTTAAATTAACTTAAAAAATATCAAAAAGTACAAAAAATATTAATTTTTAATTAAGTTGATTTTATAACCTATCTCTATATTTGATTAATTATAAACTTATTGCTAAGCATATAATGCTTACAATTTTTAACCAATATTTTCACGAAAAAATTAATTGCTATGTGTAAAAAATACTTGCAGAGCAAGATATTATTGAAGCCATTGTTTTCGATGACTCTCTTTATATTGATAAGCAGCATATCATATTCCCAACAGAGGGTTATAAGCGGGAAAATCACTTCTGCAGATGATGGAGAGATAATGCCGGGAGTTTCAGTACGTCTTAAGGATAATAATACCTCTACAGTTACTAATTCCGAGGGTAGGTATTCAATTTCTGCAAGTAAAGGGAATACACTTGTTTTTAATTTTATCGGTTTTAATACTTCTGAATACGTTGTAAAGGATAATAATGAAATTAACATTGCTTTAATAATTTCTATTAATTCTTTAAATGAAGTGGTTGTTACAGGTTTAACAACTCAAAAAAGGTCTGATGTTACAGCAGCCATTAGTACCATATCAGGGAAGGATATATTAAAGTCTCCGGTAACAAATATTACCAATGCATTGATAGGTAGGGTGCCAGGCGTAACTGCACAGCAATTAAGTGGTAGGCCAGGTATAAATCAATCAGAGTTATACATAAGAGGGCGGGTTTCGGCAGATTCTAGAGCGCTGATAGTGGTTGATGGAATAGAAAGAGAATCATTTGGGGATATAGATCCTAATGAAGTAGAAACAATTACTGTTTTAAAAGATGCCGCCTCAACAGCTTTATATGGCATAAAAGGAGCTAATGGTGTATTTGTTATCACAACAAAAAGCGGTACAGAGGGAGTTGCTAAAATATCTTTTACTAGTAATGTTGGTATTCAGAGTTATAAAAAACTACCCGGTATTTTGCCTGCATATGAAAGCGCTATGTTACATAATGAAGGTCAAATTAATGTTGGTGTACCTGTAGCAAATAGAACTTTTACAGATGAAGATTTACAAATATTTAAAGACGGTACCGGAGACCCTTTACTTTATCCTGACGTAAATTGGTATAAAGCCTTAACAAGACCCCATTGGCTGCAAACTCAAAATAATGTAAATATATCTGGTGGTTCTAAAGTGGCAAAATACTTTGCGTCTTTTGGTCATACTTTTGAAGACGGAATATTTAAAAATTTCGCAACTCGATCTAACTTTAAAACTACCCCAGACTATAACAGATATAATTTTAGGTCAAACGTTGACTTTAATTTAACCAAAACGACTACAATTGGCGTTAAACTTTCTGGTAGATTAGAGAAAAGATACGCCGTTAGCGGGATATCTACAGGTGGAGACTTCAGGCAGTCTTATCTTAACGGCGAAGAAGGATTTGTAAGCAGGATACTTTTAATTCCATCATGGGGTTTGCCCTTTAATGAAGAGTTTGCAAAAGACCCATATAATCCAAATGGAGCTTTTAATCAAATTGAGGATTTCCAACGTTTAGGAACCAATACTTTTAACCCTTATGCCGTTTTAACAGGAAGCGGATATTTCGCATATGATAATAATGTCACAGAAAGTATCATAAACTTTAATCAGAAATTAGATAAATTAACCAAGGGACTATCAGTTAGAGGCGTATTTGGTTATACTTCAAATTTTTCTTCTGTTAAATTTCAAACAGGTTCATATGCAGCTTACACGCTAAACAGAACTACCAAGCAGATATCCC
>JACMNZ010000008.1 GCA_014378285.1 Pseudopedobacter sp. | reverse complement strand
ATTTTGCCCTAAAGCAGGAGCTCTGCTTAATTCACTCTGAGAGATAGGATAAAAATTATTTTTTGCTGTAAAAAAGCGATTTTCCACAACAAATGGTGCATAAGTAAATGCAGTTCCATTTTTTGTGATTTTCATACCACTTACTGATCCGTTAAAAAAAGTTTCTCCTAGGTTCCATCTGCGTACATCAAAAAAGCGATGTTCTTCAAAACTTAATTCAACTCTACGCTCATTCCTAATTCTATCTCGCATAGATGCTTGAGACAATCCTACAATTAATCCAGGCATTCCTGATCTTATTCTGATTTGATTTACTGCATTGTAAACTTCATTATTTGGGCCAACCGCTTCGTTTAAAGCTTCAGCGTAATTCAATAAAGTTTCTGCATATCTGAATAGCACCCAAGGTTTCCTAACAGAAGCTGGAGATGGAATGTTATAAGTTGCAGTTTCGCTTAAAAACTTCCTTAAATAATAGCCTGTTTTAGTAGAGTTAAGATTAGTTTGAACATTATCTAAACCTCCGTCAAACGTTTCTACCGCCCTTGAAAGTGTTCCTGTTTTAAATATTGAACCATTAAAAACAATAAATTGATTTAAACGAGGGTCCCTATTTAAATAGGGGTTGTTAGGATTATAACCTGATGTTGGATCAGAAATTAGTTTACCATTGCTCATTTCAAAAGCATCAACTAAGTTTTGTGTTGGATTTGCTCTACCTAAGCCAGCATTAAACCCTACAGGGCCGTTATTTTGCTCAATGGCGTTGGTAACAACCGCAGTGGTTGCAAAAATCACTTCTTTATTGTATTGCGTAGCGGCAAGGCTATAATTCCAAAGATTAGGGAAATCTGCTCTACTTAATAGTGTGTGTTTATTTAAATCAATTAATTCTTTTGCTGCATTTGCTGCATTCTGCCACCTCGCTACATCATTACTTGTATTATACAAAGCACTTGCAAAATATAACAATACCCTTGATTTTAAAGCTAGTGCTGCTGCTTTAGTCGCTCTGCCCCTATTATTTGGAGCATAACCACTATCATAAGGTGCTCCTGACCCTGACCCTGTCCAAACAGAAGGTATTAAAGCATTTGCAGAATCGCAATCTAAAACAATTTGCGCTACAACTTCTTCTATAGTATTTCTAGGCAGGTTTAAGTTCTCATTCGCATTGAATGATCTTTTAGCCAAAACAATTTTCCCATACCTTTTAAATAATTCAAAATGAAACATCCCTCTCAAGAAAAAAGCCTCGCCTCTTAAACCAGGGATATCTGTAGTAGGGAAAATACGGCTTGTGGAAGATTCTTCTAAAAACACGTTTGCTGAACGGAGCGAACTGTAAAGATTACTATATTGATCGTCAAAAGTATTAACTGGCCCCCAAGTACCATTATTAATGATATTAATTGAACTACTTAAGCTAGAGTTTACAGATTCGTCTGATGCACTTGACATTAAGGCACCGCCTCCTAAATCATACCTGGTTAAAAGACCTCTGTAAGTGAAATTTAAAAAACCTCTTGCATTTCTGTCTGAGCCCCATACATTTTCACTTGAAACAGGACCTTCAGTAAAATCAAAGCTTAAAAAATCTTTTTTACACCCTGAAAACACTATGGTTATTAAAACAAAAACATAAATTGTATATGATAATTTCTTCATCTTGTTTAATTAAGTAAAGCTTAGAATTGAACGTTTAAACCTAAGGAATAGGTCTTTAAATTAGGATAAGAAGAACCATAGCCTGCGTATGGCATCTCCGGATCAACATCAATATCTAATTTAGTAAATGACATTAAATTATATCCTGTTAAGTAAATCCTTGCTTTTTGGATATTAAGTTTATTTGTTAGTTTTTCTGATAATGAGAAACTAAGTTCTACTGTTCTTAGTTTAAGAAAATTACCAGAACGAAGCCAAAAATCTGAATCTAAGTTGTTGTTTGTTCTATCGGCAACAGCCAATCTTGGAAATTTAGCGTTTGCGGCAGTCTCGGGTGTCCAACGGTCTAAACTAAACTCATTAAAACCTAATGGACCAGAATTTACAATTGTTTTAATTTGGATGGTGCTTCCTGTTGTACCCTGAAACTGAGTATTTAGTTGTAGAAATTTGTATTTAAAATTAAAACCAAAACCATAATAAGATTTAGGAATTTCAGTATAATTAGTATTTATGGCATCTAAACTATTAATTACTCCATCATTGTTTATGTCTTTATATTTGTTATCGCCAGGTTTAATTACCCCAGCTGGGCCCTGAGTTGGGCTACTATCAACCTGAGCCTGATTTTGAAATAATCCATCAGAGACATAAAAACGTTTAGTATTTATTAAAGAAACGTTGCCTGTATTTAAACCAATTGAAGATTGATAAGACAATATTCCAGGGTCTTCATTTATAGAAATAACTTCGTTTTTAGCATAAGTATAATTTCCGTTTAATGAAAAGTCAAATTCGTTAAACTGTTTTTCATAATTAAAAGATCCTTCTATTCCCTTACTATTAACTTTGCCTTCATTTACGCCGGTAAGTGTAATACCTAAAATGCTTGGCACACGTGGCGTAGTAAGAATATCGGTTCGTTTATCATTAAAATAATCAACACTCAGTGTTAAAGCCCTATTTAATAATTGAACATCTGTACCTAAATTAAACCTATTTAATTTTTCCCAGGTAATAAATGGGTTACCCGCCGGGCTTATTTGATCAGCACTTACGGTAGCCGCAAAGCCAGTTCCGAAGGCATAACCAAAACCTGCTGGCGCTCTATATAATGATCTAAATGGTAATCTTGCTCCTCCAATATCTCCGTTACCCATAATTCCATAAGATGCTCTAATCTTTAAATAATCTATAATACTATTATCTTTTAAAAAGGATTCTTCTGATGCAATCCAACCAGCAGATACGGCCGGGAAAAAACCATATCTTCTATCAGGAGCAAAGTTTTCTGATCCTGAGTAACTACTTACCAAGCCAAAGAAATATCTATCTTTAAATCCATAATCTATTCTGGCAGAGATTTGCTGCCCTCTAAAATCAAGACGCTCTACTGCATTATCTACAGAACGCATAAAACGTAAAGAAGAATTTATTTTATGATCTCCCTTAAACAAGCGTTCATAATCAAACCCCGCCCATATTTCGTTTCTACGGTTATTGGAACTAAAGCTGCTGCTTAAATAATTTAAAGGTGTAGAACTCCTGTATGTTATTGGAGGATTAATAGTAAAATCTGTAACTTCATAATTCTTTGTTAAACCTGATTGATAGCTTCCTTGGGTATCATAAGAAACCAAAAAATTAGCTGATAAGCCTTGAGTTAGGAAATTCATTTTATATTTTACCTTTCCATTTACGGTTAATGCCCTTGTTAAATTTCTAAGGTAACCTCTGCCTTGTAACCTCCCAAGTGGATTGTTTTGGTAAACAGAAGTTCCGCCAAAAGAGCCATCTTGATTTAAAATAGGAAATGCATTTGGAGGTAGGTTATATAAGTCACTTAATAAACCCGAAGCCCCGTCTAACGGCTCTCTTAAGTTACCTGTTCGGCCAGCTGCATCTAAACCTACTGTTAGGTTTGAATTCAAATCATAATCTAAGTTTACTCTAAAATTTACTCGTTGAAATTTTAGCTGAGAGTCAAAATCATCTGTTTTTGTTGATTTAAAGTTTCCTTTTTGATTGTAGTAACCCAGTAAAGTGAAATATCTGAAACTATTGGAGCCTCCGGTAGCAGAAATTACATTTCTGGATATTGGTGCGCTTTCTCTTAAAAAATCACCTCTATAATTATTGTTCGGAAAATTGAATAAATCTGAATTATTTTGATAAGCTGTTAAAGCTGCCTGATCATAAATTGGTGGGCGTCCGCCATTACTTAATGCTTCATTGTATAAATTGGCAAATTGAAAAGAGTTTAAAGGTTGTGCATTGTTTGTAGATTGCTGAAAGCCCGACTGACTGTCGAAATTTATGGAAGTTTTTTTGTTGCTGCCTTTTTTAGTAGTAATCATTAAAATGCCATTTGCGGCATTTAATCCGTACCAAGTTAAAGCGGCGGCATCTTTTAAAACTGTAAAACTTTCTATTTCATTAATGTCAAGATCAGAGTAATCTCTAAAAATACCGTCAACCAAAACCCTAGGACTATTCCCGCTATTATAGGTTGAACGCCCTCTAATTTGTAAAGTGCCATTATCATTACCAGGACCGTTATTTGTTTGCTGAATGTACAAACCGGCTAAGCGACCACCAAGAATTGGAGTGAGCGACCCTAAAGGTAATTGTGGTAAATCTTTTGTTTTTAATGTGCCTATTGCATAAGTAAGTTCTCTATTTTTTCTTACTCCAAACGGAATAATAACTTCATCCTCTTCTCCTCCTCCTATTTTTGAGGGAAATAGTGAAATATTTAACCCCTGACTATCTCCAGCTTTCCTTTGTAAGGTGATAAAGTCATTTTTATAGAAAAAAAGAATATCATTAGGCTCTGCCAGAATAGAAAAGCTTCCATCAGCTTTGGTAGATGTTTTTCTATTTCTTTCTTGAACTTCTATTTGTACACCAGCTAAAGGCTTATTATTAGCCATCACTTTTCCTGTAAATAATCTTAAAACTTCTTTTTGCGCAAAACCTTTGTTGGTGGTGACACAAAAAATTAAAGTTATTAACCAAAGACATTTAATATATAGACTTTTCATTTATGTTTATTTGAGTTTAAACTTAATTGTACAGATTTACCAGCCTGGATTTTGCTTTAAAGCTCCAGAGCTCTTAAATATTTCACTTTGGGGGATTGGATATAAATGCATGTAGTCCAGAAATGATTTCTGATAGTTGGTTGCAAGATTATATACCGCATAAGAAAATGTAGTACCGGTTTTAGTAATTCTCATCCCCTTCATTGGCTGGGTTACAATGTTGATTCCATCGTTCCATCTTAGCACATCCCACCACCTCATATCTTCAAATGCAAATTCTACAGCTCTTTCATTCCTAATTCTAGCCCTCATTAAATCTTTAGTTAAGCTAGCGGGCAAAACAGGCATTCCTGCTCTTGTTCTTACCGCATTTACAGCAGTATAAACTGCAGATGTTGGCCCTTCTGCTTCATTTAATGCTTCGGCATAATTCAACAAAACTTCTGCATATCTCAGGTATATATAATTAAGTAATCCCTTATCGCCAGTTCTCCTAATTTGCTCAGGCCAAAGTCTTTTTAAATAATATCCGGTTCTTGTATAAATGTTTGTGGTAGCAGAATTATCTCTACCTCCAGTATAAGTTTCTACCTTTCTCCCAATCCATGTTTGATCATTATAGATGAGGTTATTATAAAACCTTGGATCTCTATTTAAGTAAGGTTGTTGAGGATTATAACCAGATGTTACATCAGTAATTAATTTTCCATTACTCATTTCATATAAATCAACATGATTTTGTGTTGGTGAAATTAGACTTTGCGCACCTGCCATACTTGGCGGTGCAATAAAATCATTAATATAACCTACCCAATCTCTGGGAGCTTTAATACTAATCATGATATACTCTTTAGAATCAGGCTGAATAAGCACATTTGAATAATTCGCTTCCAATGCATATTTATTTAAATCTATAATTGCTTTAGAAGCATCAGCTGCTTTTTTCCATTTAGCAGCATCGCCAGTAGAATTATTTAATGGACTTGCGGCATGTAATAAAGCTCTTGCCTTTAAAGCCATTGCTGCCCCAGAAGTTGCTCTTCCGTTATCCTTACCAGTAATTACCCATTCTGCAGGTAATAATGAAATAGCTTGGTCTAAATCTTTAATAATAAAGGCGAGAGTTTCTTCATATGAAGCTCTCGGTAAATCTATCCCAGATTCATCTACTGTTTGCGCTTTGTCTAAAAGAACAACGCCTCCGTACCGCTTCATCAGTTCAAAATAAAAGAATGCTCTTAGAAATATTTGCTCACCTTTTATGAATTTAGGATTATAGTTAGCATTCCATGGAACCCTATCGGTATTTGCTAACATAATATTTGCGTTACGTATGCCTCTATACATGTTTGGGTAGGTGGTAGCTACATCAAAAGCATTAGGATTTAGAAATTGACCACTATTAACTAAACTTACTGGTAGCAAACCTGTATTTGAAATAGCTTCATCAGCAAATTCTCCAGTTGTACCTTGATGATCTGCTACAAACCTTGCATAATCATTTATTAAAAAGCTATAGGTATTATCTCCAAAACCAGCTGCTAATACTGGATCTGAAAAAAGTTTATCAAAATCGATAGGCACACCAGGATCTCTCTGTAAAAAATCTTTTTTACAAGAAGTAAATACTACAATAGTGAATAAAACCAGTATATATTTTTGAAATTTCATAATATCAAATTAAAATAAAACTAAAATTGTGCACTTAAACCAAAATTTATCACTCTAGTAGAAGGATAAGTAGTCCTCTTATTATCAAATAAGGCTTGATTGGTATAATTTTCTGGATCTAAACCATAAAATTTTGTCCAAGTCTTTAAATTTTGTCCGTTAGCGTAAAGGCTTAATCCTTGAATTTTTATTCTATTCAACCAACTTTTAGGTAAAGCATACCTTAACTCTAAGTTTCTTAATTTTATATATGAAGCATCCTGAAGAAGAAAATCATTATTGGTTTCATTAGGATTTCCTCCGGACTGATTTCCAGGCCTCATTGCTGGCCAAGTTGCATTTTGATTAGTTGGCGTCCATCTACCCAGCATCTGATCATAGTATTGATTGGTGCCGCTACTGTAAAAAATAAGATCAGAACTTACATTTTCTACTCCTTGAAAAAGAATGCTAAAACTAACCCCTTTATAACCTAATGAAAGATTTAATCCTCCAACGTATTCTGGTATATTAGAAAAGCCAATTGGTACCTGATCTAAATTGGTAATTACTCCATCACCGTTAATATCCTGATATTTAAAGTCTCCGGGGATAGATGAGTTTGAGGTGAGTTTATTAGCGGGATTTGCTGCAATGTCTGCTGCGTCTGCATAAAATCCTAAAACTTTATATCCCCTAATTTGCCCTATACTTTGTCCTACTGCATTTAAGTATGCGGGTTGCTGTCCGGGATCATCTGCAATATTTATTTTGTTTTTGTTATGGCTTATTTGAGCATTAACATTGTAATAGAAGCCCCCAATTTGATTTTGATGGGTTACTTCAACTTCATATCCGCTGTTATAATTTTCGCCAAAATTTACTCTTGGCAAACTTTCCCCATAAGTTGCAAAACTTGTATTATTTCTTGCTAATAAAATATCGT
>JACMNZ010000530.1 GCA_014378285.1 Pseudopedobacter sp. | reverse complement strand
TTTTCCTTAAGCCTATTTTTAATTAGCGCCGGAGGATGTGTAATGAAAAATGGATCTAAGCTATTGTGAAACACCAAACATTTTTGAGGATGAAGATGATGACGGTTAACCAGATTGTCTTTGGTGAATTGGCTCACAGGCAAAATTAAATCTGCTCGTTTTAGAAATGCCTTTTTAACAAAACTTTGTTCTCCCCATACTTCTATACCATGTGCCTGTAAAAGGATTTTGGTTTTAGGGCTTATAAGTTTAATCAACAAACCAATTAAGGCCATATTTATATGACTGAACATCACCACATCGCATTTTATACCTTTTTTTACACTGTTGTAAATAAAAGGGATGAGTTTTCCCTTAAATCCCTCAAATCTCCTTTTAGTGATGTATTTTTCGTCTGGTGCATCATCATAGAGACTTTTGGCATGGAACCTGATTAAATGATCGGACTGAATATCTGTACCCGCTTTCATTAAAATACGATTGACTTTCTCTATTCCGCCGGTATGGCTAAATGTTTTGAGAGTCAAAAAAAGGGCATCTTTTTGTGGAAGAAAGTGCTCTATTTGTAATAAGGCATAACACCTGCTCCAATGTAATTTATTATTTAAAAATTGCTTACCTAATTTAGCTACTTGTTTATTGCTATGGTTTGCAATTCTATTGATTCCTGGATGAGATTTATTCCATTCTTGAAAGGGGAAAGTAAAGCCCATTTTTTTTCGTTCATAAATTTCTCTAGGTAAAATATCTTTAAATGAGGCTACTAGTAAGGCTTTGGGGAAATCGCCCTTAAACTTGATTTTTGGTGAAATTCGATGTACTAATTTTAAGAATTCTTTATCTAAAAAAGGCACCCTTACTTCTACACCGTGTTGCATGCTCATATAATCTGTATCACGCAATAGTTGCGAGCGCATATAAATATTTTGCTCTAACCAACTCACATAATTTTTTGGAGCAATTTGATTTCTTGGGCTATGGTAATTTAAATTTCCTAATGCTTCGTGTATCTCTTCTTCGGTAGCGTCTATTAATTGACTGATGGTTTTTGGGGTATAAAAACCTCTTAAAAAAAGATAATCGGCGTAAGTCCGTTCCTCTTTTAAAAATAGCAGTTTCTTTAATCTATCATCAGAAAGATGGTCGGCAATATTGAATATTTTGAGTGGTAATCTTCTTAATGATATAGCAGTTTCAATACGTTTAAAAGAAGGATAGCCGCCAAAGAGCTCATCGCCCCCTAAACCAGATAATACCGCCTTTAATCCATTTTGTTTGGCACATCTAGAAATAAACCATGAATTAACGGCGTCATTACTGGGCTGATCAAAAGCGTTTTGCAATTGTGGTAATGCCTCTAAATATTCGTTTTTGGTAATGATATAATGGGTGTGCTTACTGTTAATTTTTTTTTGAATAATGTTTTGATAATAAGATTCATCATAAGCATGCTCATTAAAACTGACAGATAAGGTTTGGATCTGTTGGGTAGAATTTTGAGCAGCCAATAGCGAAATGATACTGCTATCTATACCACCACTTAAAAAAACACCAATTGGGGCATCGGAAATGAGGTGTCTTTTTACGGAAGCCGATAAAGTAGTATTAATAGCCTTAATGATTTTATGCTCATTTTTTAAATCACTACTAAATGTTAAGGTTTCAAATGTTTCCATTTGAGCCTGGTGTGCCAATAAATCATAAGTTAACACTTTACCAGGAGGCAAAGACTTCACATCTTTTAAGGTGGTGAAAGGCTCTGGGATAAAGCCGAAGGATAAAAAATAGATCTTCCAATTTGGATCATCCGTAAAACTGATTCCAGAAGCAGAAAAGGCCTTAACTTCGCTTGCAAAAACGAAGTGTTTGTTCTGTTGAGAGTAATATAGGGGTTTGATGCCCGCAACATCTCTAGATAATATTAATTTCTTTTTAATTTGATCATAAATTGCAATAGCAAACATGCCATTAAAAAGCTTAAAACATTTATTACCCCATTGGGCATAAGCATGTAAAATAACTTCGGTATCAGAATGGCTTTTAAATTGATGTCCTAAAGCAATTAAATCAATCTTTATTTCTTGATAGTTATAAATCTCCCCATTAAAACTGATCTGAAAATGTTGGTATTGCATGGGTTGATGCCCGGCATTGCTTAAATCAATCAGTGATAACCGCCTGTGTCCCAAAGCTAAATTAACAGATGGATCTATAAAATAACCCTCCCCATCTGGTCCGCCGTGTTTTTGGCAGTCGTTCATGTGTTGTATTCTCAGAGCTAAATTTTCTGTATTAAATTGTTTGCTAACTATTCCTGCAATACGACACATTAAAATTTGAAAGTTTTGTTACAATTAAATTGATTTGTAGATATGAAAATAAAAACAATTTAATCTTTATTCTTATTTTTTTTGATTTTCATTTTCTTATTAAATTCATACCATTTAGGTACATCATCTTCAAAATAGCCAGAACCGTAATAGCCAGAATAATCAGAATAATAATAATTATTATTATAATTTCCAGCATAATTAGAACTGTAATACCTTGAATATAAGGCGTCATCGCTAAATGCGTTGAGCACAATCACTACATTATTCAAATGATATTCTCTTGATAAGCGCTCTGGTATGGTAGCAGCGGTAAATCTTGAAACGCCAGACCTAATCACAAATAAATTGATATCTGCTTGCCTTATTATTGGAATAGAATCTGAAACCAATCCTACGGGTGCGGTATCGATAATCACAAAGTCATACTTCGAAGATAGTTCTTTGATGATTTGGGTCATTCTGGGAGAATATATTAACTCCGATGGATTAGGTGGATTTGGTCCAGCAGGAATAAAATCTAAATTCTCAATTTCTGTTTTCTGTATAACTTGATCTAGCCGATGCTGATTAGATAAATAAGTACTCAATCCTTTGTTATTATCTTTATCAAATGTTTTATGTAGTTTAGATTTTCTTAAATCGGCAGCCACAACAATAATTTTCTTATCTATCATTGCTAATGTACTAGCCAAATTCACAGTTAAAAAAGATTTACCTTCTCCTGCTATTTCTGAGGTGATACAAATGACATGAGAATCTTTTTCTCCAGCTAAAAAGCTCAAATTAGTTCTTACAGAGCGGATTGATTCTGCAAATATTGATTTAGGTTTAGATATTGATAAAACTTGTTTATTGTTACGATCAATTTTACCTGGGAACTTTCTTACAACACCAATAATGGGTTTTGAAGTGACGCTTTCAACAGCTTCTTTATCGAAAATATATGGATTAGCTAGCCTGACAATGATAATCAAACCCATACCAAAACTTAAGCCTAATATAATGGCCGAGGTATATAATTTTCCAGATTGAGGCGTAATTACATTAAAAGATGGTTGCGCTAAATTTACGATACTAGAACCTGGCAATACAGCGGCCCTACTAATTTCTGCTTCTAATTTTTTTTCTGATAAAAATGAATAAACTTTATCGTTGATGTTAAAATTTCTGGTAAGAACACTAAAATTTGTTTCTATATCAGGTATTGCTTGAAGTTCCGTAGTGACTTTTTGTACTTCTTGGGTTAAAAAAATTTCTGTTTTCTTATTTCGCTCTTTTTGTTGTTTAATGTTTCTAGCAATAGCCTCTTTGGTATTTTTAATTTGTAAATTGATATCCTGGATAACCTTAGAGTTTTCATTGTATTGGTCGCTCTTAGCAAACTTTTCTTTAATTTGTAGATTTAATTGGTTGATGAGTACATTCAATAAAGGTTCAATGCTGCCGTCTAGATTATAATTAACCAATACGGCATTTTCATTTTTTAATATTTGATCTTCTACTTGGTTAAAAAGAATACTTTCTAACCTATTATGCATCAATTGGTCTGATAAGTTTGTTAATTTTTTTTGTTTTTCCTCGGCTGAGGTGCCAGGGTCTAAAATAGATTTGGACTTTTTGTAATTCTGTAAATCATTTTGAGATTGATTCACGTCGTTTTGTAAAATGCCCAATTGCTGGTTGATAAATTGGATAATCTGAGTGGCAGATTGACTTCTTTCATCGGTATCAAATTCTACATAAGCCTTCAAAACCGCATTAACGGCGTCAGAAGCGAATATTGGGTTTTGGTCAAGTACCGCAATTGCCATAATATTAGACCCCTTTGTAACTTCCCTGGTTGATAAATTAGCTAAAAAACGACTTAATAAATCTTCTTTACGGTTAATTTTAAACTCGTAGGAAGACTCGTCATTACTGCTCGTAGCATGAACAATAATGTTATTTCCTTTTAAATTAATGACCTGATTATAAGGATACTCTTTGGATACTTCAGTTTGATTTTCTAGGTAAGTAATTTTTAATTTAGTCCCTATTCTTTGTATTTCAAAAGGACCACCATTAAAATTAGCACTATCTATATTCATAACTTCAACATCAAATGGTTTATTTGGATAAATTTCTGTAGTCCTAATTCTTCCTTGTACATAAAAAAAAACTTGATAATCAATATGATTGATAGCACTTAGTATTAATGCCCTAGATTTTATCACAAAACTTTCTGCTTCTAGGCTATTGGATTTATCATAAATATATTGCCCTTTTAACAACTCAGAAATCTCATTTTTTTTCTCGTCAAATTTTAAAGATCCTTGAGCAGAATAGGTTTTTGGGGTGTACCATAAAAAAACATAAGCAATAATGATTGCAACAACTACAGAACCTGCTATCCAATACCACCTACTCCAAAGAATTCTAAAAACCTTTAAATAATCTATCTCTTGTAGTATAGGTTTATGTTCCTGTACTTCCATAGGGTTGTTAGTCATGAATTATTTTATATTTCTTATAATTAAATAAGTGTTCAACAAGGTGACTGCTATACTAGTGATAATACTGTAAGATTGGATTTTATCAAATCTCTCATAAAACTTTTGTTTTTGGAAAATGATGATATCCCCATCCATTAACTTTAGTTTATCACTCTTTAAAGTGTTGATGTTGGTTAAATTCGCATATATAACCTCTGGATTCTTTCTGTCTCCGCGGATGATTCTAACATTTTTCGGGTCGGCTTTTTCTTTTATACCGCCAGCTTCTCCAATAATATCTATCAAGTCATAATTTTCTTTTTCTAACAAATAATTACCAGGTACTCCTATTTCGCCCATTAAAGTTACCTTTAAACTGGCTATTTTTAGCTCTATAATGGGATCGTTAAATAATTTTTGCTTGTATAATTCTTCTATTTTAGCCGTAGCTTGTAATCTTGTAAGGCCAACAACCGTAACCTTTCCAATCACCGGTAAATTAACGTAACCTTCTGGCTCTATACTAAAGTTAGCATCTTTTGTATTTGCAGAAATTAGACTACTTTCACCTCCAATTAAACCAGGATTTTGTAAATTTCTAATAAAGATTACATCATAAGGCCTTATGGTATAAGTATCGTATTTATTAGTGGGATTGCTTACATAGATGGTTTTCAAAGAATCTTCGGATAAAACTTTATCTTCTTTAAAAAGTTGGTTTTTCCCCTTATAACTACAAGAACTTAAAATCAATAAAAACAGGAGAAGAAATAAAGTATATTTTTTGAATAGTAAAAAATCTAAATTCATTAGTTTAAATTAATCAACCTCAATATGCTGGGCTGTGTAAATCAATTGTAAATATCCGCAAAGTAAAGTAAATATTTTTAAATTAATTATTGATGATGAAGGTTTAAATCTTTAATTATTCACACTATACCACCACTATACGATCACTATACCATCACTACACCTACAACGTAAGATCATTGCTAATTAAACGATGGATTTTCCTTTTAAAATTAATTTTATTTAACATTGACAAATGTTATTTTCTATCATCACGGCAACCTATAATTCTCAAGATTTTTTACAATATGCCTTGGATTCTTATGCCAAACAAACGCATTTAGAAAAAGAATTAATAATTATTGATGGTAAAAGTAATGACGCAACTGAAGTAATTATCAATCAATACAAAAAGGATATCAATCAATTTGTTTCAGAAAAAGATAAAGGCATCTATGATGCACTAAATAAGGGAATTCAACTGACCAAAGGAGAAGTGATTGGCATCCTGCATTCCGATGATTTTTATGCGCATCCACAGGTGTTAGAAAAAGTGATGGCATTATTTAGTATGGAT